>JAAYPF010000047.1 GCA_012519925.1 Clostridiaceae bacterium | reverse complement strand
TACTAAGCTCATATCCACGAACATTTATTTCTATAGGGTCTCCAAGGGGAGCCACTTTTCGTACATAAACTTCAACACCTTTAGTTATACCCATGTCCATAATTCTTCGTTTTAATGCACCTTCACCGTGAAGTTTCACTACTTTCACAGTTTCACCACATTTAACTGTTTTCAGTGTTTTCATAAAATTACCTCCTTAGTTAGTCGTCACTAACTCATGTACAAACAAAACAGTTAGCCTAAACTAACTTCTGTTTTTAGTTTAGCACCACAAATTGTTCCTGTCAATACTAAAAATACTTTTTTTCTTGCACAATTAAACAGCATTTGATAACATAACAATATAGTACTAAATGCTATATTATAATCAACAGTATAAAGGGAGGGTTTCTTTTGAAAGTTCAAGAGTCAGCAGAGAACTATCTCGAAACGATTCTCATGCTTAAGAAACGTAACGGTTATGTCCGATCAATAGATATTGCAAATGAGCTTTCTTTCTCAAAACCAAGTGTCAGCACTGCTATGAAACAGTTTCGTGAGCAGGGATATATATCTGTTGAAAGTAATGGCTCCATAATACTAACAGAAAGTGGACTAAAGATAGCAGAACGCGTTTATGAGCGCCATTTATTGCTGTCAAAATATCTTATAGCTCTCGGTGTTGATGAAGAAACTGCCAAAGAGGATGCTTGTCGAATTGAGCATGTTATAAGTCAGCAAACCTTCGATAAAATAAAAGAACATTGGCAAAAATCTCTCAACCAAAAAGAATAAAAAAACAAATTACTAATATAAGAGGCTGATGGCTAAAGATGTCAACAGCCCTTTTAGTAGTCATCTATTATTCACATAATCAAAAACCTTCTTAGATATCTGAGCTATAACATTATGTGCCTCTTCATCGCTAATCACACCTTTAGACATAACAGCCAATACATAAGGGTTATCAGCGTAGATTATTCCAACATCGTGAACTGCTCCAATCTGATCTCCAACTTTATGAGCAACTTTTACCTCTTTAGGCAAAAGTCTCGGTAACCTATCATTATAAATAGTGTTAGTTAAATTGTACTTAAGTTCTGCACCCAATTCGTCATTATCATTGCAAAATTCATATATATTTTTTAGATACATAGCCATATCTTTTGGACATGATACGTTTTTATTATCATCCACAACTATGCCACCAAGTGTTCTCATATAGTCTTTAAGATCTTTCTTCCCAAAATACCTCAAAAGCATGTTTGTTGCTATATTGTCACTATGTGTAATAGATATCTTCAAAAGATATCTTATTGTGAAAGTTTTTCCAGTCAGTTTCTTAGTTTGCAAAATTCCTGCACCGCCTTCAAAGTCATCCTGTGTAAAGGCTACTGTCTTTTCAGGGTTCACTTCTCCGGCTTCAATCTTCTTAAAAACATAATAATTAAGCGGTACTTTTACTGTGCTTGCAGCTACATACTCATCCGACTCATCTATTCCAAATTCATAGCCAGTTGCCAAATCTATAAAGTATATACCATATTGTCCTGTAAACTTACCGATATAATTTTCCAACTCATCTTTCAATTCCTTGTAGTTGAGATTTTCTTCATCTACACTCTTCTCAATAATCTCTTCAATATCATTTTCAATATCATTTTCGATATTTTCTTCAGTATCTTCCTCCATCATAAAAAACGCTTCATTTTCATAAGTAGATTCAACACCGAAAGATATGCTAGAAACTTTCCCAAGACTATCTGGAATAGCTGTTGGATCAAATTCTATCGAATTTACAACCGGTGTGCCGGTTTGAACGGAACCATTATCTGAAAACACCTGTTTCTGATCTTCATGATTTAGTGAATTAATGATAGCAACATATGCCATTATGCATATAGCTAAAAAAGATAAGACTATAAAAAATCTTCTTCTTTTTAGTTTTCTTCTTTTTGCAATCCTTTCCTTTATGGAAAGTTCTCTGTCAAACTTCATAAGCACCTCTACATGTATTAATATGATATAGTACTTATACTATAATATTACAAAACAAGGTGGTTTATACTTTCTCAAACCTTTCCACATCAAGAATAAATATTGTAGCACCACCAACCACTACTTCAACCGCATTATTTAAAAACATACTTCCTACATCTATAGGGGCAATGGGCGAATTAATAATCTGTTTTCTACTTTTAGATTTCCTTTTAATGATGTCTATAACTTGTTCAACCTTATCCTGATCCACGCCCACAAGCAAAGTTGTATTGCCTGACTTCAAAAAACCTCCTGTTGAACACAATTTTGTGACACTAAACCCACTTTTATTCAACTCTTTCATTACCTTATTACCATCTTCATCGTTAACTATAGCAAAAACTAGTTTCATTGTGCTCCTCCAAAAAATTATTTGTATAGTAAAGATACTATAATTTTAGCACTTTGTTTACATTTTCTACAAACAATCACCCTAAATTTAAGCGATATTTGTTTTATTATTTAGCTTTTGATTTTGACAATAATCTTGATACAACCTTCCTTAATACTCTCAATACCTTTAGCAATATCAAAATCAACTCTATTCCAACTAAAATTAACAACAAAATTGTAATGTCCTTATATTCAACCATTGATTTAACTAAAGTTGAAAACATGTCCACAGACGAATAGACATTAGCCGAAGGATACAAATCTACAGTAATTTCAGTATCATCCTTTAGCACATACTTCATAGCACCAACAATTTGATTTTTAAGGACAGGAAGCTCGATATTATTTCTGGTTTTAAATTCAAAATCTTTTATGTAGTCCTGCCCAATTGGAAATGTGTAATAAACATCTATAGGACTAATCAGATCTATAGTTTTATCACCTACAGGCAAGGTTTCTATAGTCTGCTCCTTTTTAACCAAAATACCAGTTTTATAATTGGCAAAACCGTAATCAAGCAGCTTTGTAGAATCCTCATAAACATCTTCTTCTGGAGAATCCAAAATAATACTAATAACCCTCATATTATTTCTTGTTGCTGTAGTTATAACCGATTGCCGTTCTATTTCATTGTATCCTGTCTTTCCACCATCAACACCATCATAACCCCAAAAAAGATTATTGCTGTTAGTCATAATTTCTACTTTCCCTTGGTGTCTCCACAACTTTGCTTGGGAAGAAAAAATATTATCAAAGCTTGGATTTGACAAAGCATATCTTATTAATAATGCAAGGTCATAAGCAGTTGTGTATTGTGCTTCATCATACAAACCTGTAGGATTTGTAAAATTTGTATCTTTCAATTTAAGTTCGCGAGCTTTATCGTTCATCATATTAACAAAGGTTTGTACATCACCGCCCACATACTCAGCTAATGCAATAGCCGAGTCATTTCCTGATGTTAGAATTACCGTGTAAATCAAATCTTCAACAGAATATTTTTCCCCTACTTCTAAGTTCAGTTTAGATCCTTCAACGGCTGTAACATTTTTACTTATTGTTATCTGCGTATCCAGCTTCGAACCAGCCTTTTCCAATGCCAAAAGCCCAGTCAGAATTTTATTGGCACTTGCTACATGAAGTCTACTTCTGCTCTCCTTCCCAAATAATATCTGACCTCTTTGAGACTCGACAAGTATTGCAGACGCAGCCTTAAGCTCGGGAGCTTCAATAGCACCCAACACCGAACCACTGTTGCTAAACAGCATTATAAACAATATAAGGAAGCACTGCACTTTAATAAGAAATCTGTTTTTCATAGTTAACCTCGTCTTGTTCTACTAACAATATTTTTAAGATTGCCAAAAAACACTTATAATATATTGTGAGATTTATTGCCATCAAACAAATCCATTATAACAAATCAATAAAAAATTGCTCTATAAAAATTTGATTATTTACAAACTTTTTTGCTTTAAGCAAGTTATATTGATACTAAGATGGAAGATTTAGAACTCAGAATAAGCAAGAATTTAATATTAAATTCAAAATGCTATAGTTCTAAATTCTTTCGGCTATAACGCAACATCAAATATTTATTAGATATTACTATTTATTATAGTATGTTAATTTATTATTTACAACTCTCACATATACAATTTTTCTCAATAAATTTACACTATAGTAATTTATTACTTTAATTGCACTATTCAATTGCACATATTCTTAAATAAAGTTGATTTCAAAAGTCCAACCGGATAATTACCATTTATAGAAAAATGAAGTTTAGTATTACTTTTAGTTATTGTGAAATACTAAGAACTAATAAGGAGGTGATTTTTATGTCCAGCAAAAAAAACGTTTCCAAAAACAAAAAAACAAAACCATCGACAGAAAACGCTTCAAGTTTGTATGAATTTGCCAATGATCAACTTGGCGAAAACAAAGATGCTGCTTTCAATGATTTAGCCAATAAACAAACCTCATGTAAAAAGAAAAAGTAGTTATGCTTAAATTCGAAAGAAGCGTAAATAATAAAACAAACAAGAAAAATGCCTCTTTTAAGCTTTTCTTGTTTGTTTCTATTTAAGACCAGTAAAAATCCTATAGTTTTTACTTTGTGTTAGCTTACTCGTGTCCTTTCAAATGCAATACAGCTCTTTCCTGTTCATCCTTTAATATGTTCAAATACAACTTTAAAGAATTCTTAGTGTTAAAATCATGATAATTTATCTTTATTCCATACTGGAAATTCCTTGGACTTTTCTCCTTCCACATAACAGTTCCATTTAATCTTAATACCCTATTATCTATATATGTATCGAAAGCTATATCGTCGCCTTCAACAAATTCGCTTTTAGATATTAAGGATAGCCCCTCTAGACTTAGATTTCTCACATATGCAACCTTTCTTTCTCCATCTTTAGGTTTCATATCTGCATACAGCGACACAGGAAACCTTTGGAATATTCTTTTTTCTCTAATTTGCTCTATATTTTGAATTTTTAAGGCTACACTGTTATCTTTAGGATTGATAAGCCTAATAGTACATTCGGCTGCATATATATCTAATCCAATCTGAAAACCCATAACAACAGGGTCATCTTCGAATAGATTATAAATAGAGAAGTTTTCAGGAAGTTTTAGCAAAACCTCATTATCTAAAACCTCAAGTACTATGCTTTGAAAAGGAATGCTCTCTGAATAGTGTGATATTGATACAATATTACCTGGTCTTAGTTTCATACTGTACCTCCATTTTTAAGTATTTTCATGTTTGGGTATGTAGTTAGGGATGTATTTCCTTATGCTTCCTATATAGCTATATTTCTATATAAATATTTAAAATCCTTCTATTTACATTAAAAACTACTTTATATTTCACTTTTATAATAAAATGCTTTCCTTTTGCATAAGCTATGGTAAAATATAAGTAAACTAAAATAATGTGAATATTTCCTTGCGAAACACTAATATTTTATAGTTTATTTTATTAATGACCTAAAAATAATGGTCTTAAAAACTTTTCAAGAAAGATTATCTTTAATATCTCTATATAATTCCACTAAGAAGGTTTGCTTTTCAAACTTCTTGCTCTAAGCAAGTTGTAGCAATGCTTAGATGGAAATTTCAGGATTTAAGGATTTACAACTAAATTAAGTAAGGATTTAGCATGGTCATGCAATAGTTCGGAATGCTTATAGCTATGTAGCAATATTAAGTAATTAAAGTAAATATACTGCGAAAGTTGGTGATGGTTTTGGATAGAATTATTTTTAAAGCTTATGCGATATCTAGTGAAATTGACCTCAATAAGATGGCTGATCAATGCCATATTCCTAAAAAATACACTTGGGAAGAACCACTTATACTTTATGGCAATGCTTTAAGTTCAATTCTCAAAAGAGAAGTAAAAAATCAGCAAAAGGTAATGGTGTTTTCCTTTGGAAGCGTTGTATTTATTAACTGCACAGATAGTGATGAATTGGTTTTTATGGAGTATTTAAAATCAAATAGATCGGATATTGATTTAAAAAGTTATAAAAAATACAGCGATGACTACCAACTAGAAGTCCGAGAGAATTCTGAAATTGAACTGACAGATAGATATGTTATAGTCCCGAAATTTGAAGCTTATCACCCCGAACTTATTTCTACAGTCATTGCCAAATCGGTAGCCCTTGAAAAAACCGAAGAAAAGCTTAGTAAAATAGTCTACAAACTTGAAACAATGATTGATAAGTTGGAAAAGGGGAAACTCAATATAGGAAACAAGGAAATTGCCAATACCACCTCGCAAATAGTACGACATGAATACAACACCTTAGCCTATATAATGATTTTAGATAAACCCGATATTACCTGGAGCAGTATTCAAGCTGAAGAATTCTATAACTGTATGGCAGAATTCTTTGAGTTAAATGATCGTTATATAATCCTCAAAGAAAAAACAAATATACTTAACAGCATTATAGACGGTTTTTCTTCCATAACCCATTCTATAAGAGGCTTGTTTGTTGAATGGATAATAGTTTTACTAATTCTTGTAGAAATAGTTCTTATGATACTAGACTTATTAAGGTAAAGGATTGTTAGGAATATGAAAAACACAAAAATAAAAAGTGTAAAAGTTGCAACCTTTTTTTCCCTCGATAAATTTGTAGAGCTTTTTAATATACCAATGCAGTTCAAATGGGATGAATACCTTATTTTAAGCAGAAGAGATCTGGATTTGATCCTAAAATATAATACCCAAAACAAACATGTTTATATCTTTAAATATGGATGTATTTCCTTTGTCAATTTTGAAGATGAAGAAATTTTCACATTTATCAAGTATATTGAATCTATTGGTTTTAAGATTAATCATTCTTTAGTTTATAAATATTACGATATTCACAATTTAAAAGTTATGCCTAATCAAAAAATTAAACTTATGAATGGCAGTGATGTTGAATATGATTATAACGACAAACTCATACATACTATTTCAGTAATTCTTTCAAAGTCCACTGAGCTTTATAGATTTGAAGCAGAATTAAACAAGGTTCTTGATGAAGCAGAAAAGTTTATAACATTTTTGCAAAAGGGGCGTCTTGGCTTTTATAGACGAAAATCCTCTATATTGATTTCTAAAATACTGCGGTTTAAATATGACAGTATCCACAATATTAGAGTTTTGGATAGACCGGCTTTTGTAGAACAAAGTATATCTCTCAGAAATATATATGACGACCTTTCAGAATATTACGAATTAGATGAACGCATAAATGTAATTAAAGGTAAAATATCTAGTTTACATGATATTCTGGATTTATATACTAATTTGAGTTTTAATCAAAGTGAAACAAGACTTATTCTATTTGAAATATTTCTGCTAGTTCTGTTCCCTGCATCACATCTGTTTGATTATCTATTAAAAATAGAGCCTTCACTTAAGTTTCTATCAAACTTATTGAAATAAAAATTTCTAATACAAATATACCTTAATCATCTGTTAAACGCACAAAAGAATTTAGGCGATTTCAAAAAATAACTTTTAGAGCATTTTAGATAAGTTATCTATCACAAAAACCTCAAAAACATAGCAACCTAATTAAAGTATTAGTAAGATTTTTTTCACTAGTTTTAAAGCTATATCGAGGTAACCCATTTCGTAGCCCGTTATTTTTTAGAAACCACCATAAAGTGTTTTTCACAAAAACAAAAAAGTCTATTTCTGCAAAACCTTTTCTACAAGCATATTTGCAGGAACGTCATGTTTATCATTTGTCTCAATGTCAATTATCTCAACTATATTATCCTTCATTACATTCTCTATCTAAACTGGCGAACCTTGGTACAAAACTTCTATAACACCCTTAGACTCCATTATTTCTCTTGCTCTTTCACTATCCATTTTAATATCATCTCCATGTGATTTTATTTAATAGTATAACCTGATTAATATATTCTTATGAGTAAAATAGCAATATGGCATTTTATGTAATCTTAATATTTTACTAGTTTAAGATAATATTATTGTCTTCATTTTGGCTTGAATACGATGTATAATTAAATTAAACAGTAAGTAATACTTCTTGTAATATTCATTTTCTTATCTATGTCAACTTATTATTTATACATAAATAAATTTTTATCGGAAGGAGGAGTTAAGAAGTTTTATAACTTTCTTTTCAAAATTCTGACAAAAAGTTTCACACAAGTATTTTACTATTAATTCTTTAGTCTCGTTTTTATTATTATTCTAGGGGAGTTTCATTTGTACTACAATTTATTAGGCGGAGAATTTTAGGGATTAGGGGAGCGAAAGTGTACAAAAAGAAATAAATATAGAAAATTAAAGATATATAATTATTTAGGGAGATAAGTGTATTGAGCTAAAGAATAATAGTGCTAGAGATTTGTACCAAAATTAGAAAGAATAATAACCAAGTAATTTTAATTTTATTTCTATTTGATCACCTATAATATAGAAAAGGGTGTATTTTTTTAGGGGAAGTAATTAAACACATAGAAAAACCACAAAAATTATTTTAGATTTGATTATTAGGACTAAAGTTGTGACTTTATTTCTAACTATTTGCTAAATATATAAGTATAGATTTAGATAAATAAATAAATTCAAATCTCAATGACTTCAGCACCATTATTGGTGCTTTTTTGTTTGATAAAGTCACTTTTTTAATATTTAGTATTAGTCACTTTGATTTTTTCTCTTTTCTCTTTCCATTTCAATTTCCTTCATCTGCTTAATAAAATTCAGTTGAGTTTCTGTCCTGTATATAGCACCGTTTTCAGTAATGTAGCTATCCGGCGATACCATTTGATTTTCAGATTCATTTTTACTTTGGATGTGATCAATAAAATCGTAGAAATCTGAACTGTCAATTTCATGATAGTTTTTACATATTGGGCATACAAGAAGGTATTTTGTTTTATATGGGATTATTGGTAATAAAAACAATGTCAACCATGTTGACAACTTCTGCAGCTGAAATGTTGTCTCATTATTGCAGTTATTACATTGTTCCCTTTTTACAGGACCATAGTTTTGTGTCTTTTTGTAGTCCCATCCAAGAATAACCATAATAAATACCTCCTAGATTTTTTACTTATAGCGAATTTATCATTTGGAAAACGGGTGGGCAGAACTTTTATATAGAGAGGTTAACTTTGCAAAAGGCTATCTACCAATATTTTACTACATTTTTAGGTGTTTTACAAGTCAAAACTTTGAAAATATCCTTGAAAATTTTAAAATCACGTCATTCCATGCACTTTCTTACGCAATTAAAAAAGTGCCGTTTCATACGTTTAAGTAGTCCACGGCACTTTTATATAATGATTTTTAGTTCTAGCAAGTTGTAGTATAAAATATTACTTTTCTATTGGAAACTCCTTAATATAGCCTAACATGTACTTTCTCATGTGTGCAAAATCTAATGAGTCAAAGACACCGTTTCCATCTAGGTCCCCTGCTAGTTCACCCTTTTCATAAGGGAACTGATTTATAATACCAAGTAAGATTTGTCTCATAACTGCAAAATCGATTGAATCTACCTCCTCATCACCATTTACGTCTCCTATTATATAATCATTAGGAGTTGGTGTTGGAGTAACTATAGGACCTACCACTCCATCAGGCTGTTCACCATAGACCAATTCCGAATTAACATATGCAGTTATTTTAGAGTTTTCAGTAAACGAAGTGGCCTTATCATAAGAGTAATCGTTTGATTGAGTATAAGGCACACCGCTTTTAGTAACTCTAAGCTGAATGTCCCCACTGTCTGAGCCTGGTGCAATCACGCCCGCTCCGCTTTTAAAACTTAACTCAAAATAACTGTCTGCATTCTCTACCGCTGGTGACACTTCAATAAATTTCGCTTCAATCATCTCTTTTCCAACTTTAACATAATCAAATATGCACTGTTGTTGATCCTCTGAATCCTTGGTATACCAATAACGTAATTTAAATTCTGAAAGTTCAATGGGCTTCTTACCAGTATTTTCGATTCTTAGTGTGGTTTTAATATCTCCAGCAGCATCTGACGCATCTGTAGTTTTGTACATAACTTTAAGTGATGGCTTCAAATCTTCTGGATTGTTTGTAGGTGCTGGTGTTGCTATCCTCTTTGTAGGTTCTTGTCCAAATACAATTTCACCATCTTTATATACTACTATATACTGTGTCTTTTCAAATTCCTCTGTTATACCATTTCTGCTATAGTCGTTAGTAGGATCCCAATGGAATTTATAGTTTTCGTCCTGTGCACCTACAACTGCAAACTGGATTTCACGTGTACCATATACATTGTAACCTGACCAATCAAATTCAACATAGCATACACCTGTTTCATCCCACTTATACGGACCTTTATACTCTATAGGTCCTCCATAACTTGAAGCATTCTCGTCATACATTATCTGCAATTCAACATCATCAATCGTTTGTCCGGCATCTAGCATTTCAGATATATCAAAGAAATAACGTACCTTCATTGCATCTTCTGTTTTTGGTGGATGAACAGAATAATTATAAAGTCGTATTGTTATCTGTGTTCTTTCTTTGTTTTCCTGTTCTAGCTTCGCTTCAGTATAATAAACATCTATAGGATCTTCTTTAGGAGGAAAATCCGGTAGAATTTCATGATCCTGACCGTAATATGTACAAAAACCTGCTAATGCACCCGTAAAGCCTGCATTATAGTCTATAGCAACTTCATTATATACATAGTCGGTAGTCTCATCAATATGTTTGTCCTCTAAATCAGGCCCCCCTGCTAAAGCTCCCCATAAGGTATGGCGATGTTGCTCGGGAACTAGCATACTGTTGGTTTTTGAACCATGTGCTGCACGATGATGTGGATGTTGAACTGAATTTTCAGAATATCCAACTATAAAGCACCTATTAAGCGGATTATTGCCTATTAAGTATTCCATCTGATCTTTTGCCCACTCAGTAAAATCTTCACGTCCCGTATTTTTTCTGTATACGAAAGCACAAAGCTGCGCAGTTGTATTATATCTTGCAGATCCCCATGTATTTACAACCCTATATCCAGAAGGTGATGCAGCAAGAAAAGCATTATCTTTTGGATCTTCGTGGGGTATTCCCGACCAGTATTCAAGATTCCATCTAAAGATATACCAATCTCTTTCAGTATTGGTTATTGGTGCAAGCTTTGCAAACACTCCTCCCCAAACGGTATCCCAACAGTGTACCCATATATTCTGCCAGTGGTTTTGTTCGTTTTTTATGATTTTTCCCAAATAACCTGCATATTTTCCATCTTCCATGCGAACAATGTCATCTATGTATTGTTCATCTCCTGTTGCGATGTTTAACCAAACGGCACCCCAAGCCAACTCATCATCATCATAGGCAGAACCGTAGTAACCACCTGAATAACCTGTCCCTCTATATTGCTTTCCAAATTCATAAAGCCCCTTTGCTGCTTTAAGACATTTTTGTGCATATTCTGGATCTGAATCTTTCCAATTAAGATAACTGATAGCTAATGCTGCTGCTGCATCTCCGCATTGGTCAGCAGCTGGATTATCAGGCGTAGCAAAAAAGGCTGGTCTTACTTGATTTTGAAGTTCGGGTGGCCCCCAGTAAGTATGGTCTACATCACCATTTCCTACCTGATAACAAAAGGCAATTACATTCCCATCCTCATCCATAAATGTGGATCTTAAGAAGTAATCGGTAAACCACTTCAAAATATCAAGCATATGATCTTCTAAACCTTTATCAATATATGCCTGCCTAAACTCATAGAATCCCCATCCAAGTGTTGATGCAGTATATGCTTGAGGAAGACCAAATTTAACATGGTCACCCGCATCATGAAATCCACCACTTAGATCTAAAGTGCCGTTTCCATCAGGATCTAGCACATCTCTGTACTTGTCAATATACTCCTGTGACATATTAGTCCCGGGACTTTCTTTTGTCTCCATGGGTATTAGTGGAACTTCTTCGTCTTCAAGATGGCAATCACCTCTCCACTCAAGTCTTCCACCAGTTATACCTCTACCACATTTTTCTGCATCATAAAAATGCAGAGACAGTTGAAGTGCCTTGGCATAATTGTATTCTGGCTCAGTTGCAGCATCAGCTGAATAAAGCGGTGATGTGCATAAAGTCCCAAGAATACAAAACACCAAAATTACTGCTTGTACTTTTCTCCTTATCATTGTTTTTAGCATTACTATACCTCCCCAATTAATATTTATAATTAAAATTTTCAAAAAAACTAGTCAACTAACCTCTCAAAAATAGTAATATATTTATATATATCAGGATATTCTCCTACGCTTGTATGCTTAAGAACTTCCACGACAAAGTTTATGAGCTAAATGTTGTAAAATTACTTTATTGAAAGAGCTTTATGTCTAATATTGACATAATAATAAATTATATCTTATATTATTAATTATAGCTTACAGAATAGATATTCGACTATAGTCATTTTTTTAGTACATCATCAACTTTTGTGAATTTCAATATAAACTCTTACATAATATTACAATCAAAAAATTAGATTGATAAATTAAAGACTAATTGATCTCCTAGGAATACTTCTAGGTGAAAAAATCCAGCTATAGGGAGCAGCCTGTTTTATGGTTCGAAATATTTTAAATTGTATGCTATAATAAAAAAATACAAACCATGACCTTCAAAAGGAGATTATATATGTTAAAAGATAAAATTTTAAATAAAAAGTCCGGCATTATCACCTATGGATTCACTCCCCCAAAAGCTGCCAATCCTCCTGATAAAATAAAAGAGATATCCGAAAAGCAAATTGAAAGAATAAGAACTATCGACGTAGATGGTTTGGTTATATATGACATCCAAGATGAAAAGGACCGCACTGAAACAGAAAGACCCTTTCCCTTTTTAGAAACCCTTGATCCTCTAATGTATAGCAATGAGTATTTAGATGCTTTACAACTACCAAAAATAATTTACAGATGTGTAGGTAAATATACTCATAATCAATTTACCAGCCTTATTGATGCAGATGCAACAAAAGACATGTTTTCTGTATTTGTAGGTGCTGCCTCTAAAAATCAAGCGGTTTCTCTGCGTTTGTCTGAAGCTTATGAAATATGCAAGACAGTAAATCCAAGGCTCATTCTAGGCGGTGTTGCAATACCTGAAAGACATATGAAGAATAAAGAAGAACATTTAAGGATATTGAGCAAATTGCAAAAAGGATGCAAATACTTTATATCACAGGCAGTATACAATGTTGAGGCTGCCAAAGATTTCTTATCGGATTATTACTATTACTGTAGAAACAACAATATAGAAATGGTGCCTATTCTCTTTACGCTTACTCCTTGTGGTTCATTGAAAACCCTTGAATTCATGAAGTGGTTAGGAATAAGTATTCCGAGGTGGCTTGAAAATGATTTAATGAATTCTGAGGATATTCTAAACAAGTCCCTTTCACTTTCAAAAGATATTTTTAACGAATTGTTGGATTTTTCAATGGAAAAAGGAATTCCAATAGGATGTAATGTTGAAAGCGTTTCGGTGAGAAAAGTAGAAATAGAGGCCTCAATCCGTCTAGTAAATGACATTAAATCTATCCTAAAATCCAACTCATTATAAAACACTAGCTTATTAATGTTAAATATAGTATCGTTCAAAGCTTCTCACACTATGGAAACAAATTGTGCTATAAGGTAAAATTCCTTATAGCACATTATTACGCTCCTTAGAGTGAAATGACCTTATAGGGTCTTTATTATTACTTAGTCAGAAACAATATAACTCCTAGGTGCCATCAAAACCATTGGAACAGGCTGAAGATCCTTTGCATTACTACCTTCTTTCAATAGCTTTTGCAACGCCTTAAATTCTTCCGATAAAAATAGAATTTTTTTAATATTTTCTTGACTTTGATTGTCTTGTAATTTCTTTATTACTATATCCACCCCAACAACATAAGCTTCATAGTCATATAATTTACCAAAAATCCTTCTATCATCAGGTAAAACCAGTATAACCGTATCGGTATAATTTGGACCGCTTAATACCAAACGACAGTATATAGCAGGTATAAACCAGAACAACTCCCATGCAAGGTTTATATCCTTAGTAAACTCTGAAATTTTATTTACCAGCCCTTCTACGCTATCCTCTGGTCCATAATTTTCAAAAACACTTATCGCATATTGAGTACATTCTTTTATAAAGTTTTCCTTCTCAATATCCTTTTGTCTATTATCTGTAAAAGATTTATCCGACTGGCGTATTACAATATACTGCGATTCAATCCTATTATTACCACCTTCTGGCCATCCCTTTACATATTCATCAATAACCCTTTCTGCCTCAAGAAAAGGTTTGTTATTTAAAAGACATTGATACATTAACTTTCCATCATTGTGGCTTGTAATTAATACCTTAATCCAATAATATCTCTTATTTCTTAAACGCTTCACTATTTGATCTTTTAACAGATTATAAATATGGTTATTCCCTATTCCCTCTAGATTGTCAAAACCTTGGGTCTGTATAGTACCAATATAGGTATGCCAGGTTCTTGCAATTCCATCGACCTTTGTCTCTATATTCAAATTAGAATTATGATTACCTTTCAGAGCTTCTACAACTACATTAAACACAGTTTTTATAAAGATATCTACGCAACTAGATATTGCCTCTTCTATATTATTGTCTTTACCTATCCCAGCTAAAGATTCGTATATTCCCTCTTCTCCGAATCCCTTATTTTGAATAAAAAAATCTATTTGCACCATAAGGGCATTATTCTGTTGATTTTTTCCCTTAATAACAGCTTTAATTGATGTGTCTATTTCAGGAATAACAACTTTCTCGTTATCACCATTTACCTGGAGATTCAGCGGTGAGATTTTGTCTTTCAAAATATTCAGTAACAATTCATTCTCACTGATTTTCTTTTCTTCATGCTTTGTTTCTTCATTTTTTGTTTTTTCTGCGTTGTTCTCATGAATCTTTTTTTCAATTTGAACTTCTTTCTTTTCTTGTGTTTTCATATCTTTCTTATCTTTTTTAGAACCGAATAGCTTATCAATAAAACCCATATTATAATTCTCCTCTTCCTTTAGGAAATTAGCACATCAAAAGCATGCCAAGCATTTTACTGTCTTTTTTTATAGTAAATTATCATAAACTGATTGTACCACACATTTGTTGTATATTGAAGAACTTTTTCATGTAAGCTAAGTATACTAAGCTTCAAGCCAATTATCAGTATTTTATGATAATGCTAATTGTAATTACTTGTAGACAGCAAGGTTCTATTCTTATAGCCTTAGCGATAAAAATTTTATTGCTTGCACATATGGCATATATTATTTAACTATATTTATTGAAAAACATATCAAAATAATTGCTTTAAAAATAGGATAAAGCTAGGAGCTGCATTATATTTTATAATAGAGAAATTTCTTAAAAATGCTTCGTGAAAATGTGCTTTGAAATTCAAAAAAGAGCTTGCAAAAGTTTCTGCAAACTCCTTTTTTAAGTATAACTTTTATTAGCAAACATACTTACTGTAAGTCAACTATCCACCCAACATTTACTTCCATATCCTCAAAGCTTTTTTCTAGCATCATAATCTGTTCATCACCATTTGTATCAATATAATTAATTGTATAAGTAATCTTCGAATCAGAGCCTAAATACTCGATTTTGCCAAATGATACATACCTAACGAAAACATCAAAACTATAGGGTGTCATTATAAACTTAATTCCATCATATGTAAGCATTATATCTCCAAGCTTTCCAGAAACCGTGTATCTTATATCGCCATCATAAATATCTTGGGTTAATTCCATCCCCGAAGGAACTTTAGTTACTACTACTTCTACAGGATATATCTCTTCATAGAAAACATTGTCTAAAATCACGTTTGCTGGCTGACTTTGCAAAATACCAATCGCTAAGGAAACAAAATCCTCGTTAGATGGTATAGTATAATAGTGTTTTCCATCTGGAAGAGCCTTTGCACCAGCTGATACTGAAATATCCTCTAGTTTGCTTGAAATACTTGAAGCATTAGAATAGTCTATAAAAACCGGTGTAATATCACTTGAACTAATCATATTTCCTATTACTTTAGCATAATCAAGTCCTTTCTCATCAATATCCAATGTGCCATCACCGGAAATATAATCAGCACTTTCATTATCAGTTTTATATCCTATATAAGAACTACTTTCGCTAGTCCATCTATTGGGAGCAGTTAAATTAACATTAACAATATACTTTGGTACATCGGATTCAGACCTATTGTTTAATGTATGATAAGCTCTTCTTAGCCCATCTCCTAAATTGTTTTTTGTCGTATAGTTATTATCCATATTATCGACTTCATTAACTAACTGAATTATTTCATCTATGTTCGAAAGGTCATACAACACAAAACTGTTCTCATTTGCTGAGTCAGAGTATTGAATTACTCCTAATTTTGTATCTGAACCCGCATATTTACTAATAAACAATTTTACTATCCTCTTAAAATCAAAAGTAGTTGTTACATCATCATAGTACTCGGTTCTTTCATAGATAAGGGCATCTTCCGGATACTTTATAGTAGTATTCGCCCCTCTTATTAAAATATCTTTTCCAGCCGCAACAGAGCCAATTAACGTGTTGTCTGAACCTGCTATAATAACATCTCCTGACTTGCTATTATCATATAAAGGATTTCCTGTAACACCAGAGGCATACATAACTCCTTTAATTTCAGAATTGTGGGTATTAATTATAATACTTCCATGTATAGAATACAGATTTAGTATGTCATTCTCCGATTCAGGTGTTAAGGACGTACCTTGAATTTCAATACTACCATCTGCCAATAAGAAGGATTTGTTGGCATTATTTGTACTATGTACCGAAATTACTAAATTCCCCTTGAAATACATGGATGAATCAATATTAAAAGTGCCAGAACCAACTATCTCAAAAGTATTTGTAGAGCTATTATATCTAACTGAAAAATCAGGCTGTCCTGGAAATTCCATTGTATTAGAAACCAAAAAGTCTGAGGGTTCAAACACCAAAGAATTTAACTCTGCTTCACTGATCAGTTTTTCATAAAATCTAGGCATCTCAACCGGCTCTAAATTATTAATATACCAATCAACATCCATGTTTGGTGTAGTAACCAAAAATTTTTTAGCAGATAACACATCACTTACATATACAGTATCTGCATCAGAACTAAAAGTATCGTTTGCATTAACACTTGCATAAACCGTAATACCTTCTCCACTGCAATATATGTTGTTTTTTGCAAACAAGCCATAATCCATTGCTGTTGATACTTCATTATAAATAGTATTTGAGGCCAAAGAATTTTCTATAACAAGTATTATTTCCTTCTGATTCTTTATGTGTCCAGGAATATAAATTTCACCTTCCTGTGATAAGCTCATATTAGTAGGCGAACCAAACTCTACTTTTTCTAATGTGTTCCTTAAAAGAGATATATCCGGTTGGATGGTCGGCTCAGGAGTAGGAGTGACTAGGGGTGTAGCTGTTTCTGTCATTATTGGTGTTGATTCTGTAGTTGATGTTGGTGTTGGCTCTGGTGTTGGTGTTGCTTCTGGTGTTGGTGTTTGTGTTGATGTTGGTGTTGCTTCTGGTGTTGGCATTACTGTTGCTGTTGGTGTTGAT
>JAAYPF010000046.1 GCA_012519925.1 Clostridiaceae bacterium | reverse complement strand
TGAATCTTGTGAATATACTATTATGAAACTTGGGTAAGATAACTTGCAACTCATCATTTTGATTAGATAAAATAAATTGCAGTTTGCTGGATAAAATAAACCGCAGATCTACAAGTTGTTATGCTTCTATAGAAAACGATGGAGAAGTAATCTAAATTTAATTGAAAGCGGAATCCGACAGATAAAACCTGAGACAATACTTCCAAATCGTAACTTTGATATGTTGGATAGAATTATTTACCTTTATGAAAAGATGAAAATTTTCTGTATAAAGAAGGATTTTTATCTTCTTTAGTAGAATATTAAATAAAGTATAATTATTATTCGAAAATGTAAAATCATATTAGATTATTCATATTTTAAATCAATAGATAAGCATCTTGTTTACCTAAAAATTCTTCAATGGCTGAGATTCAAATAATCTTGTTTAGCAGTTCGCTGTATGATTTTTTTTGTATATAATTAAATATTTACTACAATTTGTAGCACTTATAGAAAGGATGTTTTGATAATATGATATTATCTAACTTTAAAAAGCTTTCTAATTCATTTATAGTACCAACTATAATTTTGGTTTTTATTACAATGTCAACTTCTACAATTATTACTTCTTTAATGGAAAAATCCAAACAAAAAGTCGCTTTAGAACAGACAATAGATAGTACATTAAGACTATCTGAATATTCAGCAATGGATCCATTATGGAATTATAACGTATCGGGCATAGAATATCTAGGCAATGCACTTATGGAAACTCATAATATTGCAGCCGTACATATTTATAATGAAAATGGAGTTGAAATATACAAAAAAGAAAAGGAAGGACCTGGTTTTGAAAATTCTTCTTATCTAACAGTTAAAAAAAGCGATGTAATGAAAGAGGGAGAAAAACTTGGTGAAATTCAATTAGCATTTACATCCTATTTTACAAACAAAGATCTTCTGAACAAAATCATTATCAATACAGTAATATCTTGGGCGGTTATTCTAATTATTTTTGTTGTAATTACTGTAATTTCAAAGTCAATTTCTAAAAACATTGAAAAGATAATAAAAGTTATGAAGGAAGTTGAACAAGGTAATCTTAGCAATACAGTAAAAGTAACTTGTAAAAATGAAATCGGTGTTCTAAGCAAGCAGCTTAATACAATGATACATTCCTTGGGTAATTTGACATCTGAGTCTAATAATACTTCAAAAGAGCTTTTTTCATCGTCGGAGGGTCTATTAGATATAGCAAACAAATATTATGAAATTATTGGATCCACTTCAAGTGCTGTTAGCCATATTGCTCAAGGAGCAGTAGACCAGGCAGAACAGATAAATAGTGGTGCAATTAAGGTGAGGGAACTATCGGAAAGTATTGAATCGGTATTTAATTCTTCAAACATATTAGCTGATGAAATAACAGCAACAGAAAATTATGAAAAAAGCAGCAATAGCATTATTTCCGATTTACTTAACAAAACTGAAAAAAGCAGTATTGCCTCAGGTAATATTTATAAAGCCATAATTGAATCTAGCAAAGGTATAGAAAAAATAAATCTCGTTACAAAAGTAATATCTGATATATCTACACAGACTAATCTTTTGTCATTAAATGCTGCAATAGAAGCTGCGAGAGCAGGTGATGCAGGAAAAGGATTTGCAGTTGTAGCCGATGAAATAAGAAAATTGGCTGATCAATCTTCAAAATCAGTTGATGAAATCAATTCAATAGTAGCAGATATTCTGAAAAAATCTGAAAATACTGTAGAGATTGTTAAAGATATTGAGAATATCACAAAATCCCAATCCGAATCAGTTATTCTTACAGAGGAAATATTTAATAAAATATCCGATGCAATTGTAAAAACAAAACTACAGATTAATGAACTGTTTGAGTTGTGTAAAAGTATGGATTCTAAAAAGGACGAAATCACCACTATGATCGAAGATTTATCTTCAATATCTGAAGAAACGGCTGCAACCTCTCAAGAAGTTGCAGCGGATACTGAAACACAATTAGAAATGATGTCGAAAATTCGAGATGCAAGTCAAGAACTTGCCATATCAGCAGAAAAATTAAACGCATTAACTAGCAAGTATATTCTCGGTTAACAAAAAAATGTAGCAAAAGGAGGACAACTAAGCAATCAATGTAGCTCTTGTTTTATATTGTATGTACTAAAACAATTTAAGGAGGAACCGCAAGATGAAAAGGAAATCGTATGTTAAAGTGCTTATTTTACTCCAAGTAATATGCTTAATACTTATTTTATTGCCTGGCTGTTCACAGAAAGTTGATTCGAGTGGAAAAGACAGTTCGCCTAATGTAGTGGATGTGCCAGTTGCAACAGATGCACCTGTACAACAAACTCAACAAAGCACGTCAAATAGTTCAAGCATTTCAGTTTCTCTTCCAATTATTCCACCATTGATAACTGAGCAAAAAACAGGAGCTATAGTTGAACTGGTTAAGGCTATGGCAGATGAATATAAAGACGGCGAAATGACTTTTGATGTTTATCCAATGGCACGTTCAATGGAGAACATTATGAGTGGAAGTGCAGATGCTCATTGTCCTTATGTTAAAAATCATAACATAACTGACAGCGATAATATGTTTTATTATACTACAGAACCTTTTGGAAGTGTTATTTTTGTACTTTATACAAATAAAAATGTCAAGGATCTAACACCTGAAAACGTACTAGACAAGAAATTTAAAGTTGAAATACAACCAGGACACAAAGAATATCTTGGCGATTTGCCAGAAGCAGCTCCCGATGCAGGCTTGCAAAAGGTCGACTCCGGTCGAATCGATGGATACATAGCTACTATGAGTATGTGTGACCAAATGGTTAAAGCAATGCAGTTAAAAAATATAAAGAGACAGAAATTTGATACTTTTGAAACAGCTATAATCTTTAAAAAGGACGATAATGGAAAACAAAAACGGGATATAATGAATACATTAATCAAGAAAATAAGAGAAAATGGTGAATATGACAGGATAATGGGCGAAATAAACAGTAAAGAAGTGTTTATTCCAGATGAGCAATAGGTTTATAAGTATTATAGATTTTATATAAATACTGTGGAATGTCAAAATAAGGCATTCCTTTTTTTTTATGTGCTGATTTAAGTTTTTAGTTAAGATAGCATAGTGATGTTTTTAAAACTATCTTCTTATGAGTATAAATTATGAACCGTAAAACAATAAAAGTTGATTTTGGTAAAGTACACTTGAGCATGGCAAAATCCATTCTAAAAAGGCAAAGTACTTATGGCTTAATATGCTTGAGCGTTAGGAAAATGAGATGTTATAGAACAAAGGACATACTTGATATTTGCTAGAGAGATGATTTAAAGTTATTTTCTGGTTATTATGGAACTTTATCTATAAAAGTATAGTCAAATAATAAAAAGTATATTGGAGGGAGTATGTTGTGAAGAAAAATAGTATTTATAAAGTACTAAGTTGCCTAATAGTATCAATTATACTATTAAGCACAAACCATATTGTACATGCGAGCTGGATCTATTTATCAGTTGAACCTATTACTTTAGATAAAGATTTTGCTGATAGTAAAAGTAGTTTTTCAGGAGAAGAACTATTAAAAAATATTGAAATTGTTGACACAAAATCAGATTTGCAATATAACACACAATTAAAAGAGTTTATTAAAAGCACAGACGTTGGACTGTAAAGATTGAAATAGACTAATATATTTGTAATCAATTGTTTATACTAACACAAACAGGGTACTAATATTATAATCAGCATAAATCTTGGCTGATTTTATATTAATCTGGAGGTGTTTTTATGAATAAGAATGAAAATAACACAAAAAATAAAAAAGTAGCTGAACCTACAAAAAAAGATGTGAAAAATAATGAAGAATTGCTACAAGCGTCAGTTGAAGGAGCATGTTCTCCTGAGTTTTCTGAAGGTTGTATAACATTTGATGACGATATTGAGGAGAAATAATTCCAAATAAAAACTTCGGGGCATCAAGCCCCTTCGTTTTTGCCTCTTTCACTTCGTTCGAAAGATGCGTAATCAAAATATAAAGCTATTGAAATTGTAAAAAGACTTGTTCCTTATTCAATGTACAATGCCCATTGTGGATGATTTTTAGTTAACACAATGGGTATATTATTTTCTATACAACAAATCAAAAGTAAATTCTTGCAAAATACTATATGTATAGTATAATAAAAAAAGCAATTACATAGTTTTTAACCCATGGAGGATATAGATGGAAAAGAGAGCAGTTGAAGGGAATCTTACCAAAGGGAATGTTGCAATTCAGCTTATATTGTTTGCACTTCCTTTTATGTTGTCAAATTTAGTACAAACACTTTATAATGTTGCAGATATGCTGATTGTTGGCAAATTTGTTGGAACTGTAGGAATATCAGGTGTTAATATCGGGGGACAAGTTACTTTTTTAATAACAAATATAGTTGTAGGTTTGAGTGTTGGTGGAACCGTCGTTATTGCCCAATATCTCGGTTCTGGAGATAGGAAAAGTATGAATGAGTCGGTAAGTACTCTTATTACATTTCTCTTTATTACAGCAATTGGTGTTACTGTGGTAATGATGCTCTTATCTGATGTTTTCCTTAAACTCATCCAAACACCAGATGAGGCTTATGGACAGGCTAGAAGTTATCTTAATATTACTCTATTAGGAACTGTTTTTATTTTTGGGTATAATGCATTTTCGGCTATTTTACGTGGACTTGGGGATAGTAAGCGTCCACTCATTTTTGTTTCCATTGCTTGTGCGATTAATGTTTTATTGGATTTATTGCTTGTAGGTGCTCTTCATATGGAAGCAAAGGGAGCAGCAATTGCAACGGTAATTTCTCAAGCTATTAGTATGTTTGCATGTATTATATATTTAAAACGAAGCAACTTAGGTTTTGATTTTAAATTGAATTCCTTTCGGTTACATAAGAAAAGATTGTTTGTACTGTTGCAGGTAGGAATTCCAATTTCAATTCAAAATGTTATCATTAATTTCTCCTTCCTTGTGCTAACTACTATAGCGAACGGAATGGGTGTTAGTGCATCAGCAGCTGTTGGAGTTGTAGGAAAATATAACGGTTTTGCTATATTGCCAGCTGTTGCGGTAGGTTCTTCAGTTTCTGCAATGGTAGCTCAAAATATGGGTGCCGGTATGGTTGAACGAGCAAAAAAAACATTTCACACAGGATTTATACTTTCGTTTTCTGTATCCCTTGTTGTATTTATAATTACACAACTGTTTCCGGAGCAGATTCTTAGTGTTTTTGGGGATGACCCTCGAATGATTTCCGATGGAGTTGCATATATAAGGACTTTTTCCTTTGATTATCTGATAGTTCCTGCTGCTTTTTGTCTAAATGGCTTAATTACGGGCTCAGGTCATACAATTATATCATCAATTAGTGGAATAATGTCATCTATTGGCTTTAGAATACCTTTTGCCATACTGTTAGGTGTGGTACTTAATAAAGGAATGCAAGGATTAGGATTAGCGGCTCCTCTTGCAAGTATAGGTACTACTCTTATCGTATATATATACTATATTTCAGGCAAATGGAAGGTAAGTACTGTTGTAAACAGTAAAGCGATTGGTGAAGTTGAATAATTATATTTATACGAGGAGGTTAGTTATATGGATAATGAGATTATTATAAAGCAAAGTCAACTAAAACAATTTTTAATAATGTTGCTTGCTATTATTATGGTTGCTGTTTCAATTTTTGTTTTTTGTTCTGATATAAATTTATTTGGAGTAAATTTTCTCAACAAGATAATAGGTGGTTTTGTAACAATCTTTTTTGGAGCCTGTTTATTATTTATAATTATTCGTTTTTTTAAGCCTAAAGATATACTTGTTATAGACAAAAACGGAATTACAGATAACTCGAGTGCTATTAGTATTGGATTTATTCCTTGGAAAGATGTGAAGTCAAGTTATATTACAACGGTTTCTACTCAAACTTTTATTGCTATTGAGCTTAATAATTTTGAGGAAAAACTTAAAGAATTATCCTTCCTAAAAAGAATTATGCTTAAAATAAACTTGAAAATGGGATATGCTCCTGTATCAATAGTATTAAACTCAACAAAGCATAAGCCAAAAGAAGTGTTAGAGATTATTCAAAAGTACAAAGAAATCTATGATAATGACAATATGTAGGTTGTAGGTTCAAATTTCTCTTTGGATTTTTATTACCTGTAGCCAAAAAGCAGATTATACTATCTTACCCGGCTTGATGATTTGTATAATATGGGGTACATATATTATATTTTAGATCAAACTATTAACAAGTAAAATGATGGTTTATTTCAAAAGAAATTAATGATCAATTGAGAGTATTTATTGGGTTTTTATAACTATAATTATTTTACGAATTAATATAAATTATTTATAGATAAATGCCGATTAAGTATTTAGTGTATTAAGGTTTATATTAAGGTTATATACGATATTTAAAGACATTTAACCAAAAAATTTGAAATTATATCAGTTTTTTTAAAGAAGGCTCCACAAGGCTTCTAATTTTTAGTATAAATTCACTAATTTATTCTTATGAAAAGCAGCATTTATGTCACTTCAAAAAACTACGAGATATTTAGGCTTCAAAGTTCATCAAATCATTTTTTTTGTAAAGGAGATTGACAAACTTTTTTTAGAAATGAATTAATGTCTCGTAAAGAAGCTTATTTCAATATTTAGATTTTGAACTTTATATCTCAGCTAATGCCAAAAATATCAGGAGGCATATTATGAATAAATCAAACAAAAATCTCATGAAATCATTCATATTATTGTTAGTACTAATTTCATTTTTACTTGTTATATTTTCAGTTGCTGATTTAATATTTGGTTTTTTCTCGACAGCATCTAAAATACCAATTGTTATAGTCCTAAGTTTAGTAAGTATATTAATTATTGTGTTATTTGCAACTTTATCTAAGTTCTTTTTGTCTATTGATGCGATTAGTAAGAATGCTGAGTCGCTTGCCCAAAATGAGTTAAATATTGAGGATGTACTTTATGAAGAGGCTAAAGGAATAGAGATGTTGGCCATGGCTTTCAATGATATGAAAGCCAATCTGCTAAATTTTATTGATTTAACAAAAGTCAATATTATAACTATTTCTGATGCCATTGATAATGTTTCTAGAAGTATGAATAGCAGCTACCTTGGTAACGAACAAATTGCCGCTAGTATCGGAAATGTTGCTGAGAAATCACAAGAGCAAGCAATGCTCATGGATGACACAATGTCTAGGATTGATGAAGTGAAAAACAGAATTGAAAATATCACAAACAGTATTGAAGAAGTTGAGAAATCCGTAGAAAAGACTGTACAGGCAACAACTGCAGGTGTGGAAAATCTAGATGACTATTATCATCAAGTTAATATTATTTCCGATAATTTGAATAATACTTCTGAATACATTAAAAAGCTCAATACAGATATTACACAAATAGATCAAATAGGAAAATTTATTGTAAAGATCAGTGAGCAATTGAAACTATTAGGGCTTAATGCTTCTGTTGAAGCAGCTAAAGCTGGTGAATCAGGCAAGGGGTTTGCTGTTGTAGCTCACGAAATGAATTTACTATCAGCAGCAACTAAGGATAGTATTAGTCAAATCAATACAATACTACAAAATATATCTAGTAGTAGTGCTTATGTTAGAAACAGTATCGACAAATGTGTACAGAGCCATAGTGATAGCAAGGATATATTTGTATCTATTAAGAAGTCTTTTGAAATTATCAATAATAATGCAAGTATTCTTGAATTGGATATGAAAAAGGTATATAACGATGTGTCCTTGATCAATTATTGTACCCAAGAAATTAACAAAAAGAGTATTTTACTCCATAATGTGTCTGGAGATATATCCAGTAAGACACAGGAGGTCGCTGCAGTTACTCAGCAAAGTTTGGCCGAACTACAAGAGATAAATACTCACACTTCTTTACTGACAAACATGTTGAAAGGTATAGAAAGACTAGTTAAAAAATTCCGTACCTCTGTAACTCCTGTTGAAGGTGACAGCGTTAGACAATTACGTATCACTGTTATTAGCCCTTTAGATCAAGAGTTTTGGTATCTTCTACGTCAGGGTATTATTTATGCAAAAAAAGAATTATCCGAAAAGAATGCTGTAGTAGACTACGTTGGAATTAAAGAAGATGTAGGTGCTCAAATTAGAGTTGCATTTAAGAAAGCTGTAGATGATGGTGTTGACGGAATTATTGTTCCCGGTTTTGAACCTGAACTATTAGAGTTGATTGAAGAGGCTCATAAGAAAAAAATTGTGGTTATGGTATACAATTTTAATGTAATAAAAAAATCCGATAGCTATGTTTATTGTGGTCCTGAGCTCTATGCAACGGGAACTATTGCTGTTCGTAATATGGTAAAAGCACTCAAAGGAAAAGGAGATATAGCAATATATTCTGCTGGATTTAACGCACATATAGATAAGCTTGAAAGAGAGACTACTTTAGCAGAGGTAAAGAAATACAGAGGTATAAGAGTTGTTGCGGAGTTGAAATGCAGTGATAACATTGAGCAATCCTATAATAGTACAAAAGAGCTACTTAGACAAAATCCTAATTTACGTGGTATGATTGTAAATGGAATTGGATTGATAGGTGTTGCAAAAGCTATTGAGGAGCTTGGTTTTACAGGAAAGGTTTCTATCATATGTTTTAGTTTTAATAAAGAAATAGCTGAATATATTAGAAAAGGGGTAATTCATGCATCAATAATACATGATATTTTCAGTCAAGGGCATGACCCGATTATTCATCTTTATAATATATTGGTCACGGGACAAAAACCTGCAAGTGGAAGTGCATGGACACGTATTGGTGTTATAGATAAGAATAATGTAGATGATTTTGATTAGAGATATCTTTTGAAATGGTGATTGCAAAGATCATTTTTTGAGAGAAGATGAGAATGAATGAGTTGGAAGATCAAGAAAATTACCAATTTTTGATTACTGAATTTGTTCAAGAGAAAATAATTAGTTCTTAAGAAATACATTGACCTGATATGATAAATTCTTGCGGCTTTGCCGCGGTATGAAATATATGATTAAGCTAAATATAAAATATAAATTAAAGCCTCCGCACTGACAGATAAGCTAATAGCTGTTGGTGCGGTTTTTATTACGCTCCTTGGAATGAAAGGAGCAAAAAACGAAGAGGTTCGATACCCCTTCGCTTTTATTTGTATAAGTTTTAAAGCTTTGATGTATTTTTGTGGGAAGATGTAGTAAAATTGTTGTGGATTGATTTTTTTGTTGAAGAGTTTGGAGGAGTTTATAGTGAAAAGGAAAGAAATATGCGGAATGCTGGAACAAATGGATATCGACAAATTGAATAATGATGGGCCTACTTCGGTTTTTTTTGCTTCTGGTAAAAAGAAAAAAACGGCTATTGTGACAAATGACAGAGAATTCATTGTGGTCACGGTCGGAAACTTCATTTTCAAAAAGAAGTACAGATTTAGAAGAAGTGAATTGCATAAATGTTGTTTTGGAGAGAGGTTAAAAGATAAAATGCTAATTACGTTTACTTTATTTATTATAATTATCAATATTGCAGCTGCTTACCATGCCTATAAATTCACACATTATTCTAAGAATGAAGATTTGCAACGTACAGATTCAAACAAACTAACTTTAATTGATAAAGTCAAAGTCCTAATATTTGGAGTGGATAACCCAAGACCTAAAAACTTACAATCTCCAGAGCAACAATATGAAATCATCTATTTAGAAAGCAACAAGCAAATTGAATGTTGGAGAATAGTTGCTAGTGAGTCAAAGGGTAATGTAGTTTTGTTTCACGGTTTTGCAAGTGAGAAATCATCAATGCTTGGAAGGGCAAATGAATTCATAGACTTAGGATATTCTGTGCTACTAGTGGATTTTATGGGCTCTGGAGGCTCAGAAGGAAATCAAACAACTATAGGGTATTATGAGGCAGAAGAAGTTAAAACTTGTTATGAGTATCTAGCACAAAAAAAAGAAGAGGATATTTATCTTTATGGCACCTCAATGGGAGCTGCAGCAATACTTAAAGCTTTAAAAGACTATGATTTAAAGCCTGAAGGCATTATTCTCGAGTGTCCATTTGGGACAATGTATAAGACCGTTGGTAATCGTTTTACCAACATGGGCGTTCCTCAAATTCCATTTGTGCCGTTATTAGTTTTTTGGGGCGGATTGGTAAATGATTTTTGGGGGTTTTCACATAACCCAGTAAATTACGCTAATTATGTAAGTTGTCCTACATTGCTTTTATATGGGGAAAAAGACCCAAAAGTAACAAAAGGGGAGATTACGGAGATTTTTGAAAATTTAAACGGAAAAAAAGTATTAAATCAATATGAACATGCTGGGCATGACGATATTTACTCAAATAACACAGAACAGTGGATAAAAGACATAATTGATTTTATGTCGTTGTGCCAAGAGGACAAACATTAGAAAGGATATCAGTATGCAGCAACACTTTAATGGTGAAGAGTTTGAGAATTGGATCAAAATAGCAAACAATTATGGGAGAAACAGTATCCCTTTTGTTTTTATGATAGATTTTGATTTTAAAAAGCCTTTTATTAAAAAGGTAAATGAAATAAAGCAATCAGAATTACTTTATTGTTTTAACGGTTTTACAAATGCCATAAATACAAACAATAACTTTATAGATAATGTTGAAATCAAAGCATATCCTATGGAATTTAGCAAATATGAAGCTGCATTTAATTATGTACAGTATAATGAACATTTAGGAAACTCCTATCTTGCAAATCTCACATTTCCCTCTAAGGTAGAACTGAATGCTTCGCTAAAAGAAGTTTTTTACAGGAGTTGTGCAAAATATAAAATATGGTACCTTGACAAATTTGTTTGTTTTTCTCCGGAAATATTTGTTAAAATTGAGGATGGTACTATATCTTCCTATCCAATGAAGGGAACCATTGATGCCTCTATTAAAAATGCGGAAGAATTGATAATGACAAACGAAAAAGAAGCCGCTGAGCATGCAACAATAGTTGATTTAATTAGAAATGATTTAAGTATGGTTTCTAATAATGTAACGGTTGAGAGATATAGATATATTGATAAAATCATATCTAAACAAAGGAATCTTTTGCAAGTCAGCTCGGAAATTATTGGTAAATTAGATACCAATTACAAAGAGAGAATTGGAGAAATCATCGCAACGCTGCTCCCTGCCGGATCAATAACAGGAGCTCCTAAGAAAAAGACAGTTGAGATAATAAAAGAGGCGGAGAACTATGACAGGGGATATTATTGTGGTATATGCGGTCATTATGATGGACACAACCTTGACAGCGGTGTTATGATTCGATTTATAGAAAATATCAATGGAGAGTATTATTATAAAACCGGTGGTGGTATAACCGTTTATAGTAATGTTGAGTCGGAATATGAGGAACTCAAAAATAAAATTTATGTGCCCATTAGTTGAAATGTTTATTTTATATTGTGGTTTATTGTTTTTCCTTAAATTCCTTTGATGATTTTGATGTAAATTGTTTTTGTGTAAATGCCGATTATCAATATAATGCTATAAGCATTATATTGATGGAATATATTACCTGAAATTATATAATTAGCAATTCTAAAATTAAGCAGTTTTTTAAGATGTATGTCTCATAACGGTTTGTATTTAGTAATAAAGCCGTTACTTTATTTATGTAAAATATAGCCTAGCACCTGTGAAAGGAACTGAATACATAATTTGACTAGTAGTGGAATGAATAATTCGATATTTGATATTTTGATCCATACATAATAATTGTAGGGGGCGTGTTATGAGTAAATCAAAGAAAGACTCATTAGGCAAGGACGTCATGCAGTCATTTATTCTTTTGTTGGTAATGGTACTGTTCTTACTTGCTGCATTCTTATTTGTTGGATTTATGTTGGGATTACCTAAAATCCCTATTGCTATAATTTTAAGTATAGTAATTATATTAATTATAGTATTATTTATAATTTTGACTAAGTTCTTTCGGTCTATTGATGCTATTAGTCAAAATGCCGAGTTAATAGCCCAAAACGAACTAAATATATCAGATGTTTTTTATGAAGATGCTAGAGGGCTAGAGATATTAGCTATGGCTTTCAATGATATGAAAGCCAATCTACTAAACTTTATTGATTTGACAAAAGGAAATATCATAACCATTTCCGATGCTATTGATAACGTTTCTAGAAGTATGGATAGCAGCTATATGGGTAACGAGCAAATTGCCGCTAATATTGGAAATGTCGCTGAGAAAGCACAAGAACAAGCTAGGCTTATGGACGACACTAGGTCTAGGATTGATGAAGTAAAAAACAGAATCGAAAATATCACAAACAGCATTAAAGAAGTTGAAAAATCCGTTGAAAAAACTGTACATGCAACAGCTGCAGGTGTGCAGAATCTAGATGACTACTATCATCAGGTTAATATTATTTCCGACAATCTGAATAATACCTCTGAATACATTAAAAAGCTTAATGCAGACATCACTCAAATAGATCAAATTGGAAAGTTCATTATAAAAATCAGTGAACAATTGAAGCTTTTAGGGCTTAACGCATCTGTTGAAGCTGCTAAAGCAGGTGAAGCCGGCAAGGGTTTTGCTGTTGTTGCTCACGAAATGAATTTGTTATCAGGAGCAACTAAAGAAAGTATTAGTCAAATTAATACAATATTGAAGAATATTTCAGGTAGTAGTGCTTTTGTAATCAACAGTATCGATAGCTGTGTAAAGAGTTACAGTACCAGCAAGGATATATTTATATCCATTAAGGAATCTTTCGATATTATCAATAATAGTGCAAGTGTACTAGGATTAGATATGAAAAAGGTATACAATGATGTTTCTTTGATTAATTCGAGCACTCATGAAATAAACCAAAAAAGTCTCCTACTCCATAATGTATCTGGAGAAATATCCAGCAAAACACAGGATGTTGCTGCAGTTGCTCAGGAAAGTCTAGCTGAACTCGAGGAGATCAATAGTTACACTGCATCCCTGCAAACGATGCTTACAGGAATAGAAAAACTCGTTAAGAGATTCCGAACATCGGTAACACCTGTTCAAGCTGACAGCAAAAGGCAATTGCGTATCACTATTTTTAGTCCTCTAGATAACGATTTTTGGCATAAGGTTCGTCAGGGTATACAATATGCAATAAAGGAATTAAACGGAAAGAATGTGGTGATAGATTACCTTGGAATTAGAGAAGACGTAGGTGACCAAATCAAACTGTCAATGAGGGAAGCTATAGAAAAAGGTGTTGATGGAATTATTGTTCCTGGTTTTGAGCCAGAGTTTGCTGAGTTGATTGAAGTCGCTCATAAGAGAAATATAAAGGTTATGACATATAATTTTAATGCACTAAAAGAATCCAAGAGTATAGCTTATTGTGGTCCTGAGCGTGCTGCAATCGGTGCTATAGCTATTCGTAATATGGCAAAAGTACTTAAAGGAAAAGGTGGTGTGGCTATATATTTGGGGGGTTTTAATGAACATGTAGATAAAATTGAAAGAGAGACTGCTATAGCTGAGGTCAGGAAATACAGAGGTATGAAAATTGTTGCTGAATTGAAGTGTGGTAACAATATAGAAGAGTCATATAGAAATACAAAAGATCTAATAAGGCAAAAACCTAATTTACGTGGAATGTTTGTTCACGGAAGGGGATTGATAGGTGTTGGAAAAGCTATTGAGGAACTTGGTTTAATAGGGAAAATATATATTATATGTTATGGTTTCAACAAAGAAATAGCTGAATATATTCGCAAAGGCATTATTTATGCAGCGTTAGACCCTGATGTGTTCAGTCAGGGTCATGACCCAGTTATCCATCTCTTTAATATACTGGTTACAGGACAAAAACCTGAAAGTGGAAATCTCTGGACACGTATTGGTGTTATAGATAAAAACAATGTAGATGATTTTGATTAAAGACATTTTCTGTTTTCCTTAATGTTTTTAAATTCGTTTAATATAAATAATGTGAATAAACTATTTATGCTTATAATTCATGATTATACGCTAATCAATTACCATATTGTTTAGGAACATATGGTAATGTAAGAATTGTCTTTTTACCTTGCCGGAATTTTAATTCTTTTTTGCCGTCGGATACCTCGTCCAAACGATATTTACCTCGTATAAAACGCATAGTTTCTTCACTGATTCTATTAAGTACTTCTTGCTTATCCATACGTTAACCTCCTCAATTATACATAATTATACAGTATGTAACTTGACTACGGTATGTCATATTTGAAAATAAAAATAATCAGTGGTTATTATTTTAACAAATACGCAACGAGTATATTTTGTTTATGCTTCTATTATTTAATATTATCTTATAGGGGTCAACATAAAAGCTCCTACGTATTATGAAGATATATTATTTTGATGAAAAGTGTGGTAAAATTGTTTTAATTTAGACTATATAAAGGTAAAGTCAGAGGTGTGAATTAATTACTAATAATGGGAGCGATTCTTATTTTAATTCAATTTAGAAATTATACAGAACAAGCTGGTATTTTTTCAATTATTTCATCAATATTTAATTTCGATTTTTATTTTGAAAGTCGCAAAGCAAGGTTTTTTGTAAAAGTATTAGGGAGAAATGGAGCAAGAGTTTTCTATGGTATCCTAGGATTACTTCTTATTATATGGGGGTTGCTAAGCATTTTGCTATGAGTATGGTTTTTGGTCAGTTTTTTTAAGATTGATGAATCTAGAAAAGAGGATAAAATTTATGTGCCGATTAGTTGAAACAATTAAGCTAATTGATGGAATTTTTGAGAACATGAATTTACATAATGAAAGGTTTAATATTTCAAGAAAAGCTTTATTTAGTGTTAAGGAGACCATTGATCTTAATGAAGTTCTTAAATTACACGAGTTTAGTAAAACAGGTTTATTTAAATGCAGGGTGGTATACAATCAAGAAATATTAAAGGTAGATTTTATACCATATGTTTTAAGGCAAGTTTATAGTCTAAGGCTAGTTAATGCAGAAATTGACTATGCTTACAAATATGAAGACAGAACAGATATAAACAAACTATTTGAACTACGTGGAAATTGTGATGATATTCTTATTTTAAAGAATGACAGAATTACAGATACTTCTGCCGCAAATATAGCTTTTTTTGATGGAGGTAGATGGTATACTCCTTTAGAACCACTTTTAAAAGGAACTGAAAGGGAAAAGCTCCTACGTAGCAAAAAGGTTTTTGAGAAGGATATAAGATTGTCTGATTTGAAAAAGTATCAGACAGCTACAATATTTAGTACTATGGTAAATTTTTGTGATATAAAGATTCCAGTTACTAATATATTAGAGTAGAATTAAGAAGTGCATTTTAACACTATATTAATAATAAATACATGGTATAATAATAAAAATATACCTATAATAATAAAGTGAAGATTAATGAAAATGGGGAGGATACATATATGGAAAATACTGAAATTATGAATCCAATTGTAACTATTGAGATGGAGAATGGAGAAACGATGAAAATTGAGCTATATCCAGAAATAGCTCCTAATACTGTAAATAGCTTTATTTCTCTTATTAATAAAGGTTTTTACAATGGGATTATTTTTCACAGAGTAATACCGGGCTTTATGATACAGGGAGGGGATCCTGAAGGAGTTGGTATTGGCGGTCCCGGCTACACAATTAGGGGAGAATTTAACTCTAATGGATTTAAGAACGATTTAAAACACAGCCGAGGAGTGCTGTCAATGGCAAGATCAAGAGATAGAAATTCAGCTGGATCTCAGTTTTTTATAATGGTAGACGCTGCTCCACATCTAGATGGAGAATATGCTGCTTTTGGGAAAGTCATTGAAGGTATGGAAGTTGCTGATAAGATAGTATCTGTAAAAAGAGACCGGTCTGACAAGCCTTTAGAAGATCAAAGAATGAAAAATGTTTCTGTCGAACTTTTTGACAGAGAATATGCTGAACCTGAAGTTATGTAATAAGTATTTAAAAAACCCATTCACCAATTGTTTTTTTTCATAATAACTTAAAGATAAATCTTCGCAAAATTTATATACTTATATTTTTTAAAAATGACTTTTTATTGTAATTAGTATTGTTTTTCGATATAATATAAATGATGAGTTATCCCTTAATGTATTGAGACATATTAATATAATGCTCAAAAGGTATTTAAATTACAGTGAAATAGATTAAGTGGTTCAATATTTTTATGTGAACTGTGGGTTTTTTGAACATTAATAATAATATATAAATAACTTAATATTTTATGGGAGGTTTTTTTTATGAAAAAGACAATTAGTTTTACAACTGTGGTAACATTACTGGCTTTTATGCTTGTAATGGCTTTACCAACAAACCTTTATGCAGCATCAACGGTTACGGTGGATTGGGACACAACCTATCAAACAATTGACGGATTTGGTATATCAGAAGCTTTTCATCAATCAAACAACATTGCTCGTTTAGGTGAGACAAAGCAAAATGAAATCTATGACTTGTTATTTTCAACAACGGATGGTGCAGGATTTTCTATTTTTCGTTCCATGCTTGGTGATGGCGGGACTTGGGGAAATGCTGATGACGGTCCTAACAAAACAATGCAGCCAGCAGAAGATGTATGGGATTGGACTGAATCAAATGATGACCAAATTCCTATGATAAAAGCTATTCAGTCGAAATATGGAATAGACAAAATTATGTATACTGTTTGGAGCCCTCCAGCTTGGATGAAAACAAACGGTTCAGTTGTAGGAGGCGCTCTTAGAACTGATAAGTATCAAGCTTATGCTACATATTTGGCAGAACATATAAAAAATTATAAATCAAAATTTGGAGTTGAAATTACACATATAGGAATTCAAAATGAACCTGACCTTGAAACATCCTATTCTTCATGTAGATGGACGCCAGCACAGCTAAAAACTTTTATGAGTGACTATTTAGTACCAACTTTCGACAAAGAAAACATTACGGCAAAAGTTGTATCTGGAGAGTGTATGTCCTTTACTGAACAATACGCGGTTGACTCACTATACGATTCCATTGCAGTTACAAGAACTGATATTGTAGGTAGCCACAATTATGGAAGTTCTTATAGAACCTTCCCAACAGCAAAAGAGAAGGGAAAAGGCATATGGATGACAGAAATATCGGATATGAACGGTAATGATACCACAATTAATGATGGAATGAGATGGGCAAAGGAAATACATGACTTCATGACTATAACTGAAGGAAACGCTTGGTTTTACTGGTGGGGTGCATGTTTCAAGACTCACAATGGAGAAGGGTTAATACAAATTGATCTAAATTCAAAAAACTATAAAGTTGCTAAAAGACTTTACACTGTTGGACAATTTTCAAGATTTATAAGGCCGGGATGGCAGAGGATTGAAGCTACAAAAAACCCAGTTTCTAATGTATATGTAACCGCATACAAAGATCCGGTTACTGGTGAATTTGCAATAGTAGCTATGAACAATGGTTGGTCAAATCAGTCCATTAACTATACACTAAAAGGTTTTTCACCATCATCAGTTACACCTTATACGACTTCAGCAAACCAAGACTTAGCACAAGGCTCAGATATAGTTGTAAATGGTTCAAGCTTTAGCTTTGATTTAGCACCAAATTCAATAACAACCTTTGTTGGTGGTGGAGGATCTTCTTCAATTATTTATGGTGATGTTAACGGCGATGGATATGTAGATTCAATTGATTTTGGTCTCATGAGGAAGTATTTCTTAGGAATATTAGGAATGACAGATGCTTTTCCAATACTCAATGGAGAAAAAGCTGCTGATTTAGATGGTGATGGAGATGTAACTTCAATGGACTTTGGATATTTGAGAAAATACCTCTTAGGTCTAATTCATAAGTTCCCAGTAGATAAATAAACTTTGTTTAGTTGAAAATGTTACACGCTACAAAAAGTTAGTGTGTAACATTTTTTTCTTAAGTAAGTGCATTGACTTTATTTATCATAGATTCAAAAGATAATTGAAGAATAACTAGCAGTCATCCAGTTTTCCAAGAATAAACCTGATTGTGTATTCTGGGTAAATATTGTATAATTATATAAATATTTATTATTGAGAGTATTATAGGAGGTATGTAAAATGCTTGGTGATTTTTTAGATGCTTTATTTTCTGATAGTGGAGCTCCAGATCGATATTATCATAGGCCTTCTGAAGGAGTTGAGTCTCTAGATTCAAAAGCTAGAGCTAGAGAAGTAGCAACAGATATCGCATTTTTAAAACAAAAAGTAGAAAGACTTATGATGATAACTGAAGCTTTATGGATTGTTTTAAAAGAAACTACCAATTATACTGATGAAGATTTGAAGGAAATAATTCTCGAAGTTGATATGAAAGATGGAAAGCTAGATGGCAAAGTAGCAGCTGAGGCACCTGGTGCATGTCCTAATTGTGGGAAGACACTGCAAAAAAATAAGAGAGTTTGTATTTATTGCGGTGCTAAAATTGGAATGCAGGATGTTTTCCAAAGATAATAGATAATATCTGTCTTACGACTGTCTGTTACCAATATTCCAACGGTGATAGACCCTTATCTTTATAATAGATTACAATAATTACCAAACACATTTCAGTACAGAGCACGGATGCTCCCATTACCCCAAGTAAAAAGAAAAACAAACCCGATTACACGAAATAAAAATTTCGTGTAATTGAAGGTAGGGCAAAATTTATTTTACTATAGTGACTAAAAGTTAACAATCTCTAAACTATTCTTTTGATATTATAGAGCTTTAATTTCATTTTTGCCCAGTAAATTTTTATAACGCTTTTTATTTGATTTATTCTCTTCTTGAATATAATCGTTTAATACTTTCTTTAAATTAAGTACGTCGTTCATTTCATAATACCCAACTTTTCCTTTTATGAATTTAACAGCTCTTAAAGTTCCAAGTGCAAAAGCTTTTCTTGAAAAGGATTCATGGGAAATTTCAATTTTATCATCTTCTCCAATAATCATTACATCATGTTTTCCAACAACTCCACCAGCTCTTATTGCTGTAATAGGTACTTGTACTTCAGTATCATCGTTACCAGAATGCTTTATTCCTTTTTCAATTTCATCAGCTATTTTCTTAGCAGTGCCAGAGGGTGAATCCTTTTTATTTTTATGGTGTACTTCTGTAATTTGAAAATCATAACTGCTTAACAAATTAGCTGCTAAATTAGTTAATAACATAAGCACATTAACTCCAAGAGTAATGTTTGGTGCATATACAATGCCATTCCTATGCTTGTTTGCAAGTAAAAATAATCTTTTTAAAGTAAAATCGGAGAATCCTGTTGTTCCAATTACAATATTTACTTTTAATTTTGAAAAGACTTTTGCGTTTCTTGCTGCCGCTTCAGGGCTCGAAAAATCAACAACAACATCGGGTTTGGTTCTAAAAACTATTTGTTCAATTTTATCAGAACTCTCAATTTTAACTCCAGTATTACCTTTACCTATAATCTCTCCTAAATCTTTACCTTTTTTATTGCTGTTTGGACTGCAAATAGCTGAAACTAATTTTATATCTTTTTGTTCCAATAAGAATTTTGCTATTTCTTTACCCGTTTTTCCTATTCCAGAAATACATACTCTAATCATTCAATTACCTCCATATTCGTAGATTTTATTGTAGATTCAAGTTAACTAAAATAAACTTGATTTTGTTGTTTACAATGTAGATTTTATCGATCACGTGTAGGAACAAACATAGTTATAGTAGCAGACATCAAAAAACGCTACAGATATCACACCGTAGCGTCGAAACTTAAAGGTTCAATTAATAAAATCAATCGCCTTTTTTCTTTCAACGCTTACGAAATTAGCTGACGGATTCGGGCTGAAAGTTAACCCTACCAAGTATACCTTGGACTCACCCCAAAAATGGTTCTCCCGCTCCATATTAATGGATTCAGCGTGTATCTTAAATTTATTTCTTAACATGTATTCTTTTTTAAATATAAAAGGGGCATGTAAACTTATATAAAATATAAGTTCCTACCCCAGAAGCTGCAATAATTTGAACAAAATAATTTTATTATGTAACCGGATTAACAAATTTCAGTTATTTGCTATACTTCTTAAATAAATCATCTAAAGCTTCTCTTAATAGAAAAGCCTCTGTCTTATCTGTCTCCTTCGACAATCCGGATAGTCTGTCAACCTGTGTCTTTGTAAAGTAACTAGATTTCAGTACCATGCTTTCTGCTTCAGATAGACATACTCTGTTTTTACCAAGTTTTTTTGCTCTAAACATCGCACTATCAGCTACTCTAAAAAGCTCTACAGCATTCTTCGCGTCTCTGGGGTAACTGGCTATTCCACAGCTTATAGTTATATATACGTTTTCTGCTTTGTTTTTATCACTAAATGTAAAGGTATTATCCGAAAGATAGCGTCGGATTTCTTCCATTTCCATAAAGCTTCTTTCAGAACCCTTATTTACAAGTAAAAGATTAAACTCATCTCCATGCCTTGTCATCAAGTCATTTCCTAATAGGTTTTGATTAAAAACAGAAATTAATTTCTTAACAACTTCGTCACCAATGGCATAACCATATATTTTATTTATATTTTCAAAGCTATCAATATCAGCTACTGCAATGCTGAAAGGACCATCTCCATTAGCTATCAATTCTTGAACTTTCGCCATAAACTCTTCTTTACTAACTAAATTGTCATCCATATGCCCTTTCCCCCGTTTACAATACTATATCAAAATCATATATATATGTCAATATAGTCATGTGAAATTAATATAATTCGATGGGATTCTACAAATATAAACACGTTTTTTCCAGTCTGTAAAGGTTAATATAGCTTGTAAATGCTGTTTTTTAGTTGTATCATAATAGTATTGGAATACCATAATACTATTTAATTGGGGTTGTTACACTTATGAAGAACATGTCGGATTATGAAATGCCAATAATTTTAAGAGATTTTTTGAGCTATCTCCAAACAATCAAAGGTAAATCAATAAACACTGTTAAAGTATATTTTTATGACTTAAGAGTGTTTTTCAGATTTATAAAAGTACACAGGAATTTAGTCGATAAGCAATTAAAATTTGAAGAGATAGACTTCTGTGATGTAGATATAGAATTGATTAGAACTATCACTTTAAGCGATTTATATGCTTTTATGTCCTATGTTAGTAATGAACGTGATAATTCTGCATATGCACGTGCAAGGAAGGTTGCAAGCATAAAATCTTTCTTCAATTATCTTTATACGAAAGCTAAGCTTATTAATACAAATCCAGCAAATGAGCTTGAATCACCCAAAATTATTAAACGGCTTCCAAGGTATTTAAACGTTGAAGAAAGTAAACAGCTTTTATCGTGTGTGGACATTGGAACTTACTCCGAACGTGACTATGCAATGTTAACTTTGTTTTTAAACTGTGGTATGCGATTATCTGAATTGGTAGGAATAAATATAAATGACATTAAAAACGATACGCTAACTGTTTTCGGGAAAGGTGGAAAAGAGCGAAGTATTCCTCTTAACACGGCTTGTTTAGACGCTATAGAAACTTATATGAAAGTTCGACCTGTAAATGGTATAAAAGACAAAAATGCTCTTTTCATAAGCCGCAGGAAACAACGTATTAGTAAGGAATCCGTCCAAAAGATTGTAAAAAAATATATCAAACAGGCTGGTCTTGACCCTCAACGTTATTCAACACATAAATTAAGACATACTGCTGCTACTTTGATGTATCGATACGGCAAAGTTGACATTAGAGCATTACAGGAACTTTTAGGTCATGAGAGTATTTCAACTACAGAAATATATACACATTTAGATAAGGAACAATTAAAGGATGCTGTCGATAAGAATCCTCTCTCCACTTACAACAGAAATAAAGAAAATAAAGAGTAGATTCGCCATATTAACACATTTCAAAAACAACCTAATAGTATAAAATACCAAAAAGCCCGTCAAATCAATTTTTTTTGAAAGGGCTTTAGTATAGCACCAGAAAATTGAATAATATCGTGGATAAATGTTTACTTATTGGATATATGAACAAAGTTAATGTTATTGATACTGATATTGTTATGAGTGCTCAAAATGAAGTAGAACTTGTATAAGGGGTATTGTCTTATGATTTTTTTAAATGATATTCACGAAAAT
>JAAYPF010000045.1 GCA_012519925.1 Clostridiaceae bacterium | reverse complement strand
TAAGTTTAATCGCTATAAAATTGTCAATGTTCGGCTCTCGTTTGGGCTTGTTTGCTGCACCCAATTTTATTTAGTCAAAAGTCTAAAGTTTTTTTAAAAAAACCATTGACTTTAACTAGCTGGTCTTATATATTTATACCGCCTATCAAACTAAGTCTTTTGAAAAATATTATATATATTTATAATGCTTCACACAAATCTTTTTTGAAACCTCTCCCATAATTAACCTAACCTACAAAATAATACAGAATTGATCTAACAATAACCATGAAGAAGCCCCCATAAAACTCACCTTTCATAGATTTAGTCGAAAAATAGTTAAAATTTTGTCAATTTACGATGACAATTCGAGTTTCACCCGCTATAATATATAATGGTGCAATTAAATTACTACAGTGTAATTTTAATTATATATATAAAATGTATTTTGAGGTGACAAGGAATGAAAACATTATCAAATCAAAACCGTATCAAAGTAACAGTAAACGGTCGGGAAATGGAAGTTTATGACAACCTTACAATTCTTCAGGCATTACTTCAGGAGGATATTCATATTCCTCATCTATGTTATGATATAAGGCTTGAAAGATCAAATGGTAACTGTGGACTATGTGTGGTATCGGTGGGACCAAATGGTGAAAAGGACGTAAAAGCATGCCAAACCCCCATAAAAGAGGGCATGGTTATTTGTACAAACAGTCCAGAACTTGAAAACTACAGAAAGGTACGCCTTGAACAATTGCTTTCAGACCACAATGCCGATTGTGTTGCTCCATGCGTAACTACTTGTCCTGCTAATATCGATATCCAGACCTATCTGCGTCATGTAGGCAATGGAAATTACGAGTGTGCATTAAGAACAATTAAAGAGAGAAATCCTTTCCCTATTGTATGCGGACGTGTCTGTCCACATACCTGTGAGGCTGCATGTCGACGTAATCTTGTAGATTCACCTGTTGCAATCAATTATGTCAAACGTTTTGCTGCCGATTGGGATATGTCACAGCCACAACCATGGACTCCAACTATAAACCCATCAACAGGTAAAAAGATTGCTATAGTAGGAGCAGGACCATCAGGACTTTCTGCTGCATACTACTGTGCCATAAATGGCCATGATGTTACAGTTTTTGAACGTCAATCCCATGCAGGAGGAATGATGAGATATGGTATACCCGAATATCGTCTTCCAAAAGCTACCTTAGATAAAGAGATTGATATAATCAAGAGCCTCGGTGTAAAGATTATGACAGGAAAATCTCTTGGAACTCATATCAGACTTGAGGATCTCCATAAGGATTTTGATGCAGTGTATCTTGCTATCGGTTCATGGAATGCGACACCAATGCATATTGAAGGTGAAAACCTCGAAGGCGTATGGCTTGGTATACAATTCCTTGAGCAAGTAACAAATAATGCACAAATAAACTTAGGCGACAATGTCATTGTAATCGGTGGAGGAAATACGGCAATTGACTGTGCTCGTACCGCACTTAGAAAAGGAGCTAAATCGGTTAAACTTGTATACCGTCGTACACAGGAGGAAATGCCTGCTGAACCTTATGAAGTAGAAGAAGCCTTGCACGAAGGTGTTGAAATGTTGTTTTTAATGGCACCAACAAAAATCACCAGCGTGAATGGTAAAAAGAAACTAAGCTGTATAAAAATGTCTTTAGGTGAACCTGACCGTTCAGGGCGTCGTCGTCCTGTGCCTGTTGAAGGTAGCGAATTTGAAATTGAAGCCGATACCATTATAGGTGCTATAGGTCAAAGTACCAACACACAATTTTTATATAACGACCTCCCTGTAAAACTTAATAAATGGGGAGATATAGAAATCAACGGAAAGACTTTGCAAACTTCCGAGTTCAATATATTTGCTGGTGGTGACTGTGTAACCGGTCCTGCAACTGTAATTCAAGCTGTTGCTGCAGGACGCCAAGCAGCAGATGCAATGGATAGCTTTTTGATGAAGGGATATATTAAAGAAGCAAATGTTGACTATAGCTGTAGCCGTGGCTCTATGGAAGATCTTCCAAAATGGGAATTTAGAGAAATACCTAAAATAGCTCGTGCTCAAATGCCTTCCCTTTCCGTTGCAGAAAGAAAAGACAATTTCAATGAAGTAGAACTTGGCTTAATGGAAAAGACTGCTCGTGAAGAAGCTCGCCGCTGTCTAAAATGCGGTTGTCACGAACGTTACTCCTGTGTATTACGTGAAGAAGCAACTTCCCATAATATTGAGTTTGATCTTCCCATACACGAACGTCCATTTATTCCAATAGTTGACGATCATCCTTTTATTATACGCGATCACAACAAATGTATATCCTGCGGACGCTGTATTTCCGCATGTAGTGAAATTGAAGGTCCTGGCGTACTTACATTTTATATGAAAAACGGACGTCAGTTGGTAGGAACAAAAAGTGGTCTACCTCTTCAAGACACTGACTGTGTTAGCTGCGGTCAATGTGTAACCGCTTGTCCTTGTGGGGCTTTAGACTATCGTCGTGATAAGGGTAAGGTTATGAGAGCAGTTAATAATGATAAGAAGACGGTTGTTGCCTTTGTTGCTCCAGCAGTTCGAAGCCTTATCTCTAAGACTTATAATATTCCCTTTGAAGATGCCTCACCATTTATGGCAGGACTTCTAAAAAAACTTGGCTTTGACAAAATATTTGACTTCACTTTTGCAGCAGACCTAACAATAGTAGAAGAAACAACAGAGTTTTTAACTAGGGTATCAAATAAAGGTGTAATGCCACAATTCACTTCCTGTTGTCCAGGTTGGGTGAACTTTGTTGAAAAGCGTTATCCTGAGATAATTCCTCACCTGTCAAGCTGTAAGTCACCTCAAATGATGATGGGTGCCACAGTTAAAAACCATTATGCAAAACTTGCAAATATAAATAAAGAAGATCTCTTTGTTGTATCGATAGTGCCATGCCTAGCAAAGAAATATGAAGCAGCACGTCCAGAGTTTGCACCTGAGGGAATCCGTGATGTTGATGCAGTTCTCACAACAACAGAGATGATTGAAATGGTCAAGCTTGAAAACATAGATGTTTCAACCATTGTTCCTCAAGAATTTGACGAACCATACAAACAAGTTTCAGGAGCCGGTATCCTATTTGGTGCATCGGGGGGTGTTGCTGAAGCTGCACTTCGTATGGCAGTTGAAAAGCTCACAGGTAAAGTTCTAACCGATCATCTTGATTTTGAGGAAATTCGTGGTTTTGAAGGTGTAAAGGAAGCTACAGTAGATGTTGATAGTACCAAAGTACGCGTAGCCGTTGTAAGCGGTCTGCATAATGCGGAGCCCATAATTGAAAAGATAATTCAGGGTGTGGATGTGGGCTATGACCTTATTGAAGTTATGGCGTGTCCTGGTGGTTGTATATGTGGTGCAGGTCATCCTGTTCCTGAAAAGGTAGATGCTTTGGAAAAGCGTCAGCAGGTGCTTGTAAATATTGACAAGGTTTCGAAATATCGAAAATCACAAGAAAACCCAGATATCTTGAGACTTTATAAAGATTTCTATGGTGAAGCTAATTCCGAACTTGCCCATAAGCTATTGCATACCCATTATACACCTAAGCAAGGTGACAGTGCTTGCAACACTGTACGCAAAAAAGATAATTCTGCCTTTGTTGTGCAGGAGTTCACAATTTGTATGTGCGAATCCTGTTTGGCTAAAGGTGCACAAGAATTGTATGAAAATTTAAGCGATACAATTAAGCACTATAAAATGGATCCGTTTTCACAGGTTAAAACAATTCGCTTAAAGGAAACTCATTCCGGCGAAGGTGTTTATATCGCACTTAACGGCAAGCAAATTGACGAACCTATGCTTAGTACTTTTACTAAAAATCAAGAATAATTATTGATTGAATACAACATAAAGGGAGTGTCGCAAAACTACTTTTAAGTAGGGGGCGATGCTCCTTTTTTATTAGGAATAAACAAAAACAACCAATAGAATTTTGGAATAGCACCTCGATTTTCATGGTTTTTTGATTTTTGGGCACACCAAAATAAGCCCATTTAAATTATTATGAGTTTTAAGGTTTAGGCTAATTTCAATTCATACAATTCTTTACCGCATCTATCGTTTTGGATTTTGGTATGTAATTTGTTTATATTGTATCCAAAACAGAGAAGGAGGAAGTCTGGATTTATGTCAATATAGTAGACACAATTAATCGAACTTTTTCATGCAGACAGTCTTGCAATATCTTCACACTTTTGAAGAGTGATATAACCAATGCTACTGTGAATTCTTTTTCGGTTATACCAAGATTCTATGTACTCAAATATCAATAATCTGGCAGTATTAAAATCATAATATATAGCTAGATTTACTTCTTCTTTCTTTAACGAAGCATGAAAGGAGAAGAAAGAAGAAGTAAATCTAGCTATATATTATGATTTTA
>JAAYPF010000044.1 GCA_012519925.1 Clostridiaceae bacterium | reverse complement strand
GAAGTTGAGTGATGAAGGATGCCCGAACATTTATCAAAAAAGCTGAGTCCTTCATTCGGAGTATTCAACTTCTGATTTAATAAAACCAACGTAACTATGTTACGAATTTATTATACTAGGAGGTATTAAGATGGCACGAATATGCATTTTAGATGCGAAGACACTAGGAAGTGATATAGATTTGTTGGGATTGTCTAAGTTTGGAGATGTGACGATATACAATACAACTAAGGCTAGCGAGGTAGCAGACAGAATTAAGGATCAGGAAATAGTGATAACAAATAAAGTTGTTTTAAACGAAAGCAATATGGAAAGTGCTTTGGATTTGAAGCTTATTTGTGTTTCGGCAACCGGAACAAATAACATTGATTTAGATTATGCAAAAAGCAGAGGAATAGTAGTTACCAATGTAGCGGGATATTCCACTAGAAGCGTGGTACAACATACTTTTGCCATGTTGTTTTATCTTATGGAGAGCCTTAAATATTATGATGAATATGTAAAATCTATGGATTATTCTAGAAGCGATATATTTACGCATCTTGATAAACCCTTTGAAGAACTTTCTGGTAAAACATGGGGAATAATAGGGCTTGGAACCATCGGGGTTTCTGTAGCTTCAATAGCAAGGGCATTTGGCTGCAGAGTTATTTATTATTCAACTTCAGGTAAAAATGATAATGGGGAGTATAAGAGAGTTGAGATGGATGAATTGCTTAGAGAATCGGACATAGTCTCCATACATGCCCCATTAAACGAAAAAACTAGAAATCTTATAGAGTATAAACGCCTTCAATTAATGAAGAAAACTGCCCTGCTTATAAACCTTGGAAGAGGTGCTATTGTAAAGGAAGATGATCTTGCAAAAGCTTTAGATGAAGATTTGATAAGAGGGGCAGCTCTAGATGTGTTAGAATCGGAACCTATAAAGTCTGATAATCCACTTTTGACTTTGAAAAAGCAAGACAAATTATTAATTACGCCTCATATAGCTTGGGCAAGTGTTGAGGCGAGAAGAAGGCTTATTAATGAAATTGAGCTAAATATCAAAGGCTTTTTAGCTAATGAGATAAGGAACAGAGTGAACTAAAAGGTCAAACAAAGCTAAATCGTTAGAGAGCGGTAGAGCAAAGTATTGATGGAGCATCATATAACTGATGCTCCATCAATATTAAATGTTGAGTTTTAGTGAAAATGTTGGTTCCGCTTGTCGCAATTATATTAAGGTAAATATAATTAATGCAGGCCTAAGCGGCGGTTTATTCTTCACATCAATAAGTAGTATCGGTGCTTTTTTGCATTTACAACTAAGTACATCATAATATGGGAAAGCACCTAACTATGTTTTTGGCTAATAATGACCTAAAAAACAAGTTCGTTAAATCTCATTAATCTCTACAGCCAAATCCGTTGCAGAACAACAAAAGGAATATGAGGATGAAGAATAGGATTTCACTGTTGTCTCCAAAAATACCTTTACCACATGACATAAAATATCAACTCCTTATCTTTGATAGTATATATTATTCAAATCAATTCAAGTTGGTTACAAAATAACAGTATCAAGTTAGCTTGCTATAAATTTTCGAATTGTTTTAGAGCGTTTCACAAAACAACCTATACAATATTTGGGTCACAAAGCCCATCAAATTAGCTGCTTTTGTAATTTTCATTGACAAACTTCACTCTTGGAATTATTCTATCTGATTATAAAGAAGTTGGTTTGAGAATCTTTAAAAAACGGCTTATTGTGATATAATATTTCAAGTGCTATGCAACTTCATAAGGATATTTATGAGATAGAATACGAATTTTGGGAATAAAACAGTGATATACTTGTACATATGAATGGAGGTTTTTATATAATGCTACTTGCAGATGATTGGGAAGATTATGAATTAATAGATACAGGCAATGGTGAAAAGCTGGAAAGGTGGGGGACTTACGTATTAAGAAGGCCCGATCCTCAAATAATTTGGCCGGCTAATGGTAACAATAGTCGATGGGACAGAGCTGATGCTCATTATCACAGAAGTTCAAGCGGTGGTGGTAAATGGGAGTTTAAAAAGAAACTTCCAGAAAGATGGAAGATATCCTATAAGGGAATGTCCTTTCATATTGAACCTACAGGCTTTAAGCATACGGGGCTTTTTCCCGAACAGGCTGTTAACTGGAGTTGGATGATGGACAAAATACGTTCAGCCAATAGACCTATAAATGTGTTAAATCTTTTTGCGTATACGGGAGGAGCAACAGTTGCCGCAGCTCATGCAGGAGCTTCGGTATGTCACGTGGATGCTTCAAAGGGTATGGTACAATGGGCTAAACAGAATATTAATCTTTCAGGACTCTCGGACAAACCTGTCAGATTTATAACTGATGATGTAATTAAGTTTGTGCAAAGAGAAAAGAGAAGGGGAAGTATTTATGATGCAGTTATAATGGATCCTCCATCCTATGGAAGGGGACCTAAAGGTGAGATTTGGAAGATTGAGGATGAGATTTATCATTTAGTTGAGCTTTGTATGGATGTATTGTCAAAGGAACCGCTCTTTTTTCTTATAAATTCGTATACTACCGGTTTTTCGCCAACGGTGGTGGAAAATATTTTAAAGATCACTGTCGGAAGAAAGCATAAAGGTATTATCTCCTCCGGTGAAGTAGGTCTTCCGGTTTCTTCAACGGGGTTAGTGCTTCCATGCGGTATCTTCGGGCGTTGGGAGGCAAAAAGTTAATGGTTCTCCATAAGAAAGTTAATATTTTGTATGAAGACAATCATTTGCTGGTGGTGGAAAAGCCTGTTAATATCCCTGTTCAAAAGGATAGTAGTAATGATATTGATATGCTGACTCTTCTAAAGGAAGATCTAAAGGTTAGGTACAATAAGCCAGGCAATGTGTATTTAGGTCTTGTTCATAGGTTGGACAGGCCTGTTGGCGGTGCAATGTTTTTTGCTAAGACATCAAAGGCTGCATCAAGATTATCGGATCAGGTGCGTACAAGGGGACTTAGCAAGACTTATGTTGCGGTGGTTCATGGCAAATTAGATAGTAAAGAGGGAAGACTTGAAAACTATCTTTTGAAGGATGAAAAAAGCAATATGGTAAGTGTGGTTTCTAAAGAAGTTAAGGGGGCAAAGGAGGCGATATTGGCATATTCTGTTGTGGATGAGCTTAAGGATTATACTTTAGTTAAGGTTGATTTATATACAGGTCGCCCTCATCAAATAAGAGTGCAATTTTCACATATTGGTCATCCCTTGTATGGAGATCAAAGATATGGTAAGAACATTAATAAGGTTGGTCAGCAAATTGCACTGTGGTCTTACGCAATTGGATTTAAGCATCCTACTACAGGTGAGAAACTAGATTTTCTGTGTAAACCACCTAACTTAGACCCTTGGAACTGGTTTGGAGTAGTTCTTTAGATTAAAGAATGCATTGAAAACCTAAGAATATACAAAAATCCATATTAAAAAAACATGAACAACATAAACCTAGTTTTAATATGAGAAGTTTTAATAACTAAATCATTTATATCCTCAAATTCTATAATTCTCTCGGCAAGAGATAATAATACTCTTCTTTATTATTACTTGATGAATCCATTGTTGCATTTGCTGAAGTATTCAAACTTTTATTTATAATTACAAGTGCAAATATTAAACAAATACAAACAAGAGGAATAAAAAGTGATTTTAGTTTTTTCTTAATAAGACTCATTTATACATACCTCCATATCCATACTAGATGTTAATAAATAAAGACTCTATTTTTATAAATTATTATTTACCTAAGTTTTGTATAAATGACTTAGGATATATTTGTAAATTACTTACCAGCAATACACGGTGTTATACAAAAAAGGTTGTCAACATTATATTTGACGGTTACAGGCATTCTACAAACTTCTGGGCTAAAGCACTTATTTGAGGAAGAATAACTTTGATTAAGTTGGTTTTTTTCTTAATTCTACAAGAATTGAACCAAGTTTATCTACCAAAGTTATTCTTCCTGTATACTTAAACTTATAAATATTGTTGTCAGAGGCATAGCCACTATCCATTTAGCATTATTTTGTGGTGAAATAATAATACTACAGGGGGACAATGTACTCATTTTAGTAAGTTAATTATTTCAATTGTGCTTGTTGTACTCATACTCATGCTTTCCTTTGAGGATACACTTTGAATTATTGTACTTTCTGCT
>JAAYPF010000008.1 GCA_012519925.1 Clostridiaceae bacterium | reverse complement strand
ATTTCGCAGCATTTTCAAAACCCAAACAGCTTTTTGCATACTTTGGCATTGATCCTTCTGTTAGTGAATCGGGCAAGTTTAAAGGCACTGAAAACAAAATGTCAAAGCGAGGTACAAGAATCGGACGGCGTGTACTTTATTCTATTGCACTTGCTTCCATAAGGGTAAAGAAAAATGGCGTAGCCATCAATCCTGTACTTCATGAGTACTACCAGAAAAAGAAGGAATCAAAGCCCAAGAAAGTTGTGCTTGAAGCTGTTATGCACAAAATCTCCAACGTCATTTTTGCAGTTTTAAGGGATTCTAAGCCCTATGAGCTGAAAACCCCTGAAGAGCACCGTAAGCAATACTTAAGCACTGAAAAAGTAGCCTAAAAGCCTCAACTACTGGAAATTAAGCTTAACCACTATGAAATTGTCAATGTTCGGCTCTCGTTTGAGCTTGTTTGCTGTACCCAATTTTATTCAGTCAAAAGTCTAAAGTTTTTTTAAAAAAACTATTGACTTTAACTAGCTGCTCTTTAATTTTGTTTCTACAGAATATGTTTTCAATGTAATATTATTACATAATACTTTTTTATTGTTAACATAGAAATGTAAATATATCATGGTAAATTCACGAATCTACTTGCACAATAGTTGTCGCACGAGAAAACACAACAATCTACTATAACGGATATTCCTCAACCCTAAAAATGCAAAATGTAGTGTCTTTCGGTACAGAAGGATAACAGCCGGAAGAATACAACTTTGGCAGAATGAAGGCCCTTAAAGTGCATAAATACTGTATTTATCATTTTAGAAGTAGGACAACATTTTTTCCTTTTCAATGCTTTTTGCTAACTAACCAACCAATGGCTAGCAAAGTTCTTATTCCCTGAAAAAGAAGCCATAGCAAAAGGGTATTTCCCTGTAGATTGGGAAGATGTTCATCGTGAACTACAGAAGAAAAATATGACACTAAAATTACTCCATCATGAATATGACCAACGTGCTAGGGATAGTAAGAAGATCCTTTATTCCTATAGGACCTTTTGCAGACATTATGGAAAATACGCAAAGAAGTACAAATTAACCATGCCAATCAGGTGAAATTATGGAAGTTGACTGGTCTGGAGATAAATTGTCTATTAAAGACAGAAATACAGGCGAAAAGTTACCTATCTATGTGTTTGTAGCTACTCTCCCGTATAGTCAATTGTTTTATGCTGAAGGGTTCATTATAATGCCCCTTTTGTTGTAGCATGTCCATTTATCATTCAAAGCTTTTATGCAACTGTCATATGTATTAATTTTGCTCTATTAACCTTGCTTTACAGGATCCATATGAATAACCATATCTATCCCAAGCTCCTCTTTGACTTTTAGCTCGATATTATCAATTTCCGTATGAATTTCAACAATATTTGCATCCTCCGATACCTCAGCATGTATTGATGCTGTTATTCTTCCAGGTCCATAGTCATGAACCTTCAAATCGTGGGTACCTTTTATGTTTTTGCCGCTAAGTACTAATTCATTAATTCTCTTAATTATTTCCGGATCGGGCACAGCACCCAAAAGAAGGTCTACTGAATCTTTTGCCGTATTAAATCCGGTGAGTATAATTAAGCCTGAAATAATAAGCCCCATTAGCCCATCCACCGGAAAATCTGCAAAACGTCCTATTAGAGTTCCTAATATAATTCCAACTGTTGCATAAACATCATTAATGCTATCTGATGCAGCAGCCCTATTTACACTCGAATTTATTAGTTTTCCTATATATCTGTTATAAGAAAACATCCATACTTTCAGCAACACTGAAATTAATAGAATTATTATAGATACGGCACTAAACATCACTTTTTGGGGTCTTAAAATTTTATCAAAGGAACTACCTAAAAGCTTCAGACCAACTGCAAAAATAATAAAGGATACCACTAATGTGGCAATATATTCATATCTTCCATGTCCATGGGGATGTTCTTCATCAGGGGGTCTGTTACTAAGTTTTGCTCCAAATATTGCAATTATAGATGTCCCTAGATCGCTGAGATTATTAAAAGCGTCCGAAATAACAGCTATACTGTTCATAACAAATCCAACAACCAGCTTTATAGTAAAAAGCAACATGTTGCACATAATACCTAGTACTCCCGATAACACTCCGTATGCTTCTCTAACATCTTTATCATTTACATTTTCACTATTTTTAATGAACTTTTTTATTATTAACCTAATCAAAATTTGCCCTCCGATCCCTTATTATTATGTCATAAATTCAATCACTCTATTATATTTATATAACATTTCATTTGTTATATAAATATTCATAAAAGCGGTATAAAAAACATATCTACAGGATATTGTCAAAATGAACCCTATTGTTATTTCAAAACTAAACCTTTTCAAGAAAAGGTTGATACATCATGAGAGCATGGTTCTCTGTTATATATTCATCTAGCAACAACTCCCCATTTTTTGAATACACCTTCCTTGCGATTTCATTGTGCCTTAGGTAACCCCCCCAATACTCGTGAGTAATAATATGATTTCTTTCATATACTTCATAAGAATAATCAATTTCTTTAGCAGCCCTCCACTCGCCATACAAATATTCATTGTCTAGATACACAATCAACTGAAAAGGTTGGTCTGTACCGTTATAAATCTGCAAATCCCTGTAATTATAAACGCATGTAGCACCGCTTCCAAAGGGTAATTGTCTATTTGAATCAGGAAACACATCATAACTATGTCTATGCCTTTCTGTTACTGTAAGAGGCGTATGTAAAGTCATCCAATAGATCAGGTTTGATAATTGACATAAACCTCCTCCAATGCCGGGTTTAAAGCCCCCATTATATAGCACCATTCCTTCTTTATACTTCTTCTTTTTGCTAGGTTTACCTATGAGCTTCCAATAAGAAAAAGTCTCTCCTGGATAAATTATAACACCATTTAAACAATCGGAGGCTAATCTTAGGTTTACTATCTTATTGTATTGCATCCACATTTCCACATCTTTTAATTTCCTTAAAAGAGGGGTCTTATGTCTGAAAACACTGTATGTCAACGTATTATTATCTTTTTTCTTACAGTATTTCTTACTTCCGAAATACCACTCAAAATATCTAGAATATGTATACCAAAGCTTACCAGCAATCCTTCTAAGCAGACTTCTTTTTATGGGTTCAGCTCTTACCATAATCTTAACTCCTTGTTTAGCTATACTGATCGGTAGTATATAGCAATTTAGCTAAAATGTCTCCCTACCTGTAAAAGTGTTCAAAAAACTTTTGTATTTCTTTGACAAGTATACCATACCGTAATCCATCACTTCTAGTACCCAAAATTCTTCACTTCTTACACAATTAAATAAATAAGGCTAATTAACCAGTTGAAATTTTATCGTCAATAACTAAATTTTTTTCATCTTTTACACGCAAAAAATTTATGTTTATGATATAATAAAACTATAAATTAAATAATAACTAAGTATTAATAAATATTCTATGCCTACGTTTTACTATAATATTAAGTCTGAAATACTCCCAACTACTCACAACAATATTAGCAAAATTTCTTGTTAATCATACTAGTTATGATGTTTATATTAGTACGCAAAATATTTAACTTAAAATATTTTGAAAATTTCCGACATAAAACATCACAAGTATTCGAATATATATATGAGAAAGATTATATGTATTCTGTTACTAACTAAACATTTGTTAGAAAGGATGATGCCAAAAGAATTAGGTTTTTATAGGCACAATTACTGTGTTGTTATTAATTTGGAAGAAGTATAATACATATTCTTTGAATTTCCATATACATACTGCAGTTATAGCATCAAGAATTCAGAACCATAGTATTCAGGATATTAGTTTCTTCTTTTTCTGAAATCTGAATATTGAGTTCTGAATTCTCCGTCTAGGCATTTTTATAACTTGCTTAGAGCTTAAAATATTATTGCAGTCTTTTCAAGAATTTGTATAACACTGGTAATTATGTGTCTATCTAAAATATTTAACTAATAAATAAGAGGAAAGGGGATCAAAAAATGAAAAAGAGATTGAAAATGATTTTTTCAACTTTCATGTGTTTTACCTTCTTGTTTAGCATGTTTCCTAAGAGTGTGCAAGCTGGTCCAACGCTTACATACAATGCAACAGGTAACATTGATGGTTATGACTATGAATATTGGAAAGATCATGGAAATGGAACAATGACTCTTAACGGAGGAGGTACATTCAGTTGTTCTTGGAATAATATTGGTAATATATTAT
>JAAYPF010000043.1 GCA_012519925.1 Clostridiaceae bacterium | reverse complement strand
TTTTCTTGCTAATACTTAGGATTTTTTGTATAATACCACATAGTACACTTATTGGTCTATTTTTTTATGCAGAAAAAAGAAGGTGAACAGGAAGATAATGAAAGTTTTAATTGTAGGCGGGGGACCTTCAGGAACGTCCCTAGGGCTGTGGCTTTTAAAGAATGGCATAAAACCAATTTTATTTGAAAAGAAAACCTTTCCTAAAGACAAGCTATGTGGCGGTTTAATAACTCCCCGGGGCAGAAAAGAGTTAAACTTATTGAATATTTCTTACAAGCATCTTGCATTTGAACCTCCAAACATTAATATTTCAGATGGAGGCAGTTTAAACCTGAGTTTTAAAAACGATATGGGAATAGAGCTGATTAAGAGGCAGCAATTTGATAAGCTCTTAGTTGATGAGTATGTCCAAAGAGGAGGGACATTAAAAGAAAATCATGAGATTAAAGATATAAATACGGAAAAAAAGTATATAACCAGCGCTCAAGGTGAGAAATACTTTTATGATATTTTGGTGATTGCGGAAGGAGCCGGAGGAAGGCTGCGAAAAAAACTGCAAGAACCTAAATTACAAAATGCCTTATGCTTAGAATATAAAAATAGAGATGAGATTCCCAGCCGGGATAAAAAAAGTATCAATGTATATTTTTTGGATGACAAGCCTGGATATGCATGGCGCTTTGATAATAGTGATGAAACAGTTCTAGGGATAGGCTCCTTGTTGAACTATACAGAATTAAAAAACAAATTCAATAATATATTCGGTGAAGTTCATAAGTTAAAAGGTGCCTATGTTCCATACGGATTACAGCCAAGACAAAGCAGCATTAAAGATATCTATTTCGTGGGAGATGCAGGAGGCTATGTCAATTCTTTGCTGGGAGAGGGTATCAGCTACGGCATTGCTTCCGGGCGCGCTCTTGCTGATATAATAGTAAATAACAATAATTCATTGGATTGTGTGCTGAGGGAAAATTTGAGTTTCTATCTTAGCTTAAGAAATCTATTTTTCTCTAAAACTCTTTCAAAATTAAATATCAAGCTATTAAAAAAGTATCAGGAGCTTGCAATTTTTATTTGCAAGGAATTTATCTTAAGGTCTGATTTCACGGTATTTGGTTACAGAAAATTACTTCAGTATTTTTGGAGGTACAAAATTGGACAATAAAGTTCTCATAAAGGATAATGAATCATACATTACTTCTGTTTTAAGCAGGAATTTCTTTAAGAAAACCCCGATTATATTAAGAATAATCATTATTTATATTCCTGTACTTATTTTAAATGCATATTTTCTGATATCAAATTTCCGGTATATATGCAGCGATATCGGCATGGTTATAGGGCTGCTCTTTGCAATAATATGGATGTGCTGGGGACCAATACTGATTTATAAATATGAAGTAAAAGTATATCCGAAATTTTGGCTTGAACTTGTTAATGTTTGCAGTGAATCAGACAAAGAAGAGGTTATTAAACTAAATAAAAATATAAGTAAAAAAAGCAAATTATTAAAAAAAATAATCTTCATATCATGGCTGTCTCTAATTTATATAACATTATACTTTGGCTTTGATAAACTGCAAGTCCTCGGTATCGACAATATGATGAGTTTGGATTATGCAATTTTTCTATTTGATATAATGATAGCAGCTTATTTAACATCTTTAGGCTTAAGCCAAACATTGATAATGATATATACCTTCATTCTTCTTGAAAAAAACATCACAATACCTTTAGACATAGACAACAAGGACGGAGTGGGAAATTACTCTTTGATGTTCGGATATTGCTTTCCGACAACCTTATATTTAGGCAGCGGTGTATTGTTTATTCCGGTTCTAATTGAATTTACAAGTACAATGGGAGCCCTGGTAATAGGTCTGGTCTTCTTATTGATAATTTTATTTTCATTATTTTTGTTGTTCTCCATGTTACTCCCCCTATTCAACGGCTACACTATGGCAGACAGGTCTAAAAGCAGTCAAATCTATGAATTAACCAAAAAAATGAACAGGGCAATTGATGATTGCTTAATTTCTCCAACTGCTGAAAATGAAAGAATTTACAAGACAATTAAACAGAAAATTGAGCAAATCGACAAAATACCTACTTATCCCTTCCAGGTCAGCATTATAATGAAAATTGCATCAACAACTTTACTGCCTATTTTTGTATACATTTTGAAATTGTTTTTTACACCGGAAGCAGTAGATAATATTAAAAATTTACTCCTAGCAATATTTTAACAAAAGGTTAAAAAAGAAATTTTTTAATTTTTATTGATTTTTTTGATTAATGGCATATAATAAAACACAAATCTTTATAAGATATAAGTAGATATTAATAATATTTGTAAACTTTGAGCATAATATTTAATGTAACAATAGCATGATGTAAAAGTTGATGTTGACAACCTTAGCAAAACATGGTATATTGTTACTAGTGATCGTGTTACAGATACCTGCGAGGCCTGTAACCTGGAGAGACTCCTGAGGGAGTCTTTTCTTATAATTTATATAGGAGTTTTGTATGGAGGTTAGTTCAAGTAACGGAAAACCTTTTCTTACATATGATGAGCAAATAGAAAAGTTAATAAAAGATAAAAAACTCATTATTAATGATATTGAGTATGCAAAGAAATTATTAAAGGAACATAGTTATTTTTCATTAATATCCGGTTATAAAAAACCATTTAAATCTAAAACAGGGCTGTATAAAAAAAATACAAGCATTAATGATATTTTTGCTTTATATAACTTTGATTATGAATTACGTTCAATAATTCTTAGTGGAACGTTGATGGTTGAGAATCATATAAAATCACTTATATCATATTCTTTTTGTGAAATAAACGGATATGAACAGAAAGAATATCTTGATGCAACAAATTATAATTATATTCCGGATAAACAGAAAGGAATAAATGATTTAATTTGCAGATTAACAAATATAATAGATGAATCTGAAAAATATAGGTATATACACCATCAAAAACAAAACCATAATAATATTCCTTTATGGGCTATGATGAAGGCTTTAACACTTGGATCAGTATCTAAAATGTATAGTTTTCTACCACAAAATATTCAATCAAAAGTTGCCATGGAATTTAAACATGTTAATGAAAAAGATTTAGAGCGTATGCTTGACTTATTATCAAGAGTTCGCAATGTGTGTGCTCATAATGAACGCCTTTATGACTATCGCTATTACAAAGGTGCAATTAATGATACCTTTATTCACACTTGTTTAAAACTAAGAAAAGACATAGGACAATATGTTCAGGGCAAATCAGATCTATTTGCTGTTCTAATTTCATTTAAATATTTAATTGATAATCAGAAATTCGAAAAAATTGCAAATGGTATTAATGATTGCATAAGAGTATTATTTAATAATACTCGTCAAATACAACGTCTACAATTATATAAATTCATGGGATTTCCAAGTAATTGGGACGAAATAAAAAACATTCCTTTAAGCTAATAAAACACCGCAGTCTCATGACTAACATTATATAGATAACTTTAAACTTCATTTATTATTTTTCAGGTTGTTCCTTCAGAATTTAGGTAGCGACTACTATACTAAGTTTAATACTGAAAAGAAAGCTAACTATTACGTTAAAAAACTACAAGAATTAGGAGTGTCAGTTCCCGTTTCATTGGCTACTGCCTAAGTTATATTAGAAATTTACAACATTGTCAGGGTGTTTTAACAACCCTTAGTTAAGTTCACGCTTCGTAGGGGTTGTATTCATAACAATGACAAAGTAAGAATATATTTATTTATCAAACAAAAGACCCCCAAGGAGTCTTTTTGTATTTGTTTTAGTCATAGCTTATTTCCATATCTCCGATTATTATTTTGCCGATATCAGCTGTGTTTACAGGCTGATTGAACATTAGATTTATGGAGGTGTTAATAGAATTGGAGCTAGAGCCGGAGCTTGATGGCTCGATTTTTCTTCCATCCTTCATTATTACCGATACCTTTCCATAAAGCTCATGTACCGGGTCATCATATTTATCCGATAAATTGTTTTTTAACTCCACATTAAGTGCAATGGGTGATATTTTAATATTTTTAACCGTATATCTTTTGCCGTCAATTGTTACTTCCTTATTAATTCTCTTGGTTTCAGTTGTGTTTTTATAATCAGCTTTAAAGGTTACGCTCCATTCTCCGATTGTAGTATTCAACTTATCGACAATATCATAATAAAGGCTGTAATTCTTTAGCTCTTCCATATCCTTAATATCATAAATATAATAGTAATAGTTTATATCATTTATTTCTTCCGGAAACATAAAGTCAGCATACAGAATTTCTTCCGAGTTGTTGGTATTAACAAAATATATTTCACCTAAACTGTAATCTTCAGAATTTGACCTTGCAATTCTTATACATAGCTTGTTTTCGACAAAACCTATATTGTCAATAAAAATTTCATCAATTCCATCCTCCATGGGAATATTTGCATATTTCCAAGGTAATACATAATTCGGTGTTAATCGATACATTTCTTCAACTTTTTCCTTTTCTTTGATAGAGTAATTATCGATGTTTTCAATATCCCTTGTTGATTTCTGTAAATTTTCCACCAAAACTTGTTCTAAAAAGTCTTGATTATTTACTAAAAAACTATAAGGCTCAAATTTGTTTACAGGTTCTTTTGTGTTATATTCTGTAAAATCAGCAACTCTTAAAGTTAATTTGTCTCCAGTTACTTTCTTTTTAGTATTGCCGGCTAATATAAATGTAGCTTTATTATCGTTTTTATCATCATCTTCTATTTGGTACCAGGTATAGCCGCCGGAGCTGTTAATATCCAAAGATAACCTGTCAAAATATATATAATCGGAATTTTCAAAGCTTTCACCCTTGTCTTTAATAAGCTCAAATATTATATAAAATGCATTTTCATCACCTAACATACTAGCAACATTTAAGGTGATACCCTTTGATGAGCAGCTTTCGTTTATTACCGTACCCATTTCTCTTACATACTTAGTATTATCTCCAAACAGTTTATAATATATATTTGATAGTCCGCCTTGAGCAAAAACCGCTGCGAAGGATAAAATCAATGTCATTGCCGCAGCTAAAGGCAAGATGGATTTTCTGCCGAAGAAGGTTTTTCTTTTTAGTTCTGCTTTTTTTAATGCCATTTCTAAAATTCTGTTTTTTTCTTCTTTTGAAATATTGCTTTCAACTATATCTATATTTTCATCTTCCATATTAATATCATCCAAAAGCTCATGAATTTTTTTCATCATAGACATCCTTTCTTATATAATTATACCATTGTTAATCAGTGCAGCTTTTAGTTTATCCTTACCTCTATAAAGCTTGTTTTCCACTGATTTTGGAGTCAAGTCAAGATATTGTGCTATTTCTTTGACCGACTCAAACAGGTAGTATCTCCTGATAAATATATCCTTGTCAGGATAGGGGAGACTGTTAATTGTTTCTCTGATGATTTCTTTATTGATGGATTTACTTACTTCATTATCTAAGTCCACATCAAATTTCAGGTCATCCTCTTCCAAAGGAATCAGCTCATGCTTCAAGATCTTGCGATTATAAGTATTTAAACTTACAAATCGTGCTATTGAAATTATAAAGTTTTTAAGTTGTCCCTTTTCCGGATCAAAATTACCTATTGACTTCCAAAGTTCAACAAATACATCAGAAACAGTTTCTTCAACATCTTGCTGCTTGTCATATCCTATAATTCTTACAACAATTGTTTTTACCAGTCCCGAATACTGGTCAACAGCTGCTTCCAAGCCCTTGGAAGGATTATATTTCAATAAATTGACTAATTTTGCATCGTTCATTATGTTCTCCTTATTAGAAGCTTCTCATATATATATATTAACATAATAATTGAATCTCACTCAATAAATATAAATTTTGGCAAAAAATAAAAAATAGCCCCTTTATAGAGCTATTTATCTTGTTATAACTTATACCTCAGCAGTCTCATACCGTTTAAAATTACCACCAATATACTTCCTTCATGCACTAACATTCCTATGGACATGTTCATCCAATCACTGAAAAACACACTGAACAATAGTACCAGCACGACGCCTACCGCTATGAAGATGTTTTGGTACATATTCCTTGCCGTTGCTTTTGTCAAACCCAAGGCGTGAGGCAGGCGGCTGAAATCCGAATTCATCAACACTACATCCGATGTTTCAATTGCCACGTCGGTGCCACTGCCCATGGCGATTCCAATATGCGCCAAGACAAGTGAAGGACTGTCATTTACCCCGTCTCCGACGAATGCCACAATGTGCCCCTTTCCTATCAACTCCTTAATATATTCCGACTTATCTTCCGGCAGCATATGACCGTGAGCTTCTGTAAGTCCCAATTCACTTGCCACCAGGTCAACTGTTCCTTGATTATCTCCCGAAAGAACCACTAAGTTTTTAACACCTAATTTTTTTAGCTTTTGTAAATCTTCTTTTACACCGGGGCGTACTTGGTCACGAATACCCAAAAGTGCCTTTAATTCACCATCAACCGATGTAAGAACAAGCGAGTTACCGCTTTTTTCAAACCTTGCAATATCCGCAAGCACCCTTTCGTCTAAATGAACATTTTCTTTCTCCATCAGGGCAACATTACCAACAGCAACCCTGTGACCATCTACTTGAGCAACAATTCCTCCGCCCTTTACAACATCTGTTTTTTCTACTTCATAAGCTTTCGTATCTCCGATATATTCAACAACTGCCTTTGCCAAGGGATGGTCTGATTCTTTTTCGACACTTGCCAGGTAAGCCAATACTTCATCGGCATTATCCGCATAGATTTCCTTGTCGGCAACCTTAGGATTCCCAATTGTCAAGGTACCTGTTTTATCAAATACAATGGTATCAACTCTGCTGAAATCTTGGAAAACTTCACTGCCTTTCAACAAAACACCATGCCTTGCTCCATTGCCTATGCCTGCAACATTTGAAACAGGTACACCTATAACCAGGGCTCCCGGGCATCCCAATACCAAGATGGTTATTGCAAGCTCAATGTCTTTTGAAAATAACCATACAATAAATGATAGAACCAAGACAGCCGGTGTATAGTATTTGGAGAATCTGTCGATGAAACGCTCTGCTTCCGATTTTGAATCTTGTGCTTCTTCAACCAATTCGATTATTTTACCGAATGTAGTATCTTCACCCACCCGATCAGCAACAATTTGAAGGGTTCCATTTTCAAGTATTGTTCCCGCATATACCTGAGAATCCTTACGCTTGCTTACCGGAACAGATTCACCCGTGATGCTTGCTTCATTTATATGACCTTCTCCCGTTATAACTCTACCGTCAACAGGAACCTTTGCACCTGTCTTAACAAGTAAAATATCTCCTACATCCACTTCATCCACATCAACTTCCTCAAATTCACCGTCTTCCATTTGCTTCAAAGCACTTTCCGGTGCCATCTCGGTTAATTCCTTAATGGCAGAACGTGTTTGATTCAATGTGCGCTGCTCCAAATATGCTCCAAATAAAAACAGAAACGTAACGATGGCTGACTCTTCAAAATTCCTGATTAAAAACGCTCCCGTAACAGCGATGGTTACTAATACATCGATACTTACAACTTTTACTCTCAATGCCTGGTATGCTTGAATTGCAATGGGTGCAATTCCCAAAACTGAAGCTGTTACCAAGGACGGTAAAACTATTTCTTCACTTTTTAAAACGAAATGTCCGAATAATGCGATTATTAACAAAATTCCGCTTATTACCGTTATTTGATTTTTCTTGCTTAATATAGCTCTCTGCATCTTTTCTCCTCCTAATTATTTTCTCCTGCTTTCCTTTTTTTTATTATACTTATGATTGAATATTAGCATGGATTTAATGAAGATGAATTGATTTAAATCAAAATTAAATAATTAATTTCTTTTGTTTATATGAGGGTTTTGTTTTGCACTATTTGAATTCATAATTTTTTGTCGAATAATGTTTAAACCTCATTATATAGGGTATATAAATATTAAAATTTGTAAAAACGTTTGCACCATAGTACTTTAGCACCCTAATGCGGGAGAATATCATGGTAGAAAAGTTTATAAACCTATTTTATACACTCCAAAGCAAAAATAAATTCAAAACAATAGCAATTTTTGCAATAATTGCTATGGAATTTTTTGTTACGGGGGTAGTATATATATCGGGTGGAACAACATCATTTGTTCATTTAATGTATATTCCGATTATTCTATCTGTCTTTTTATTTAATATTAAAACAGGAATAATGATGTCAATTTTAGCCGGATTATTGTTAGGTCCTTATATGCCCTTGGTTGTTTCGCAGGGAATTAAACAAGAAACAGTATCATGGCTCTTTCGAATTGTTATGTTTTCAACTATTACCATAGTTTCGGGAGTGTTATTCCATTATATTAAAACAATTCACAACTTGGAAAAAGAGAAATACTATTATGATATAATTACGGGTTTCCCAAATGTGAATAAGTTTAACGAAGATGTATCAAAGCTTATAAAAGAAAAAAAATTCAATTTTATTTATTTTATTCTATTTGAATTCCATAACAGGGAAATGATAAATCAATATGTAAACTATGAAACAGGGCAGAAAACATATGAAAAGCTGCTTAAAATGACTAACGAATTTTTTGAATCAAATAATATCTATGTAATTGATACTAAAAAATTTGTTATGGTTATTTTAGGAAGCAGTTATTCAGATATAAATTTAATGACCCAAGAATATTTCAATTTAGTCAGGAATCCGATATATATTGAAGAGCTGCCGGTATCCATTGTTTTAAAAGCCGGTATTGTTAATTATCCCATCCACAGCAATAATTAAGACGATATAATACTAAAGTTGGGTCAGTCATTGAGTCAAGCTATAGGAAGCCAAAAGAATATAATAATTTATGATGATGCGGTTCAAAGAGTCAGAACAAAGTACTATAATGAATTAGTTTCACTCTATCACTCCCTTCAAAATGATATGTTTACCATACACTATCAGCCCAAAATAAGAATATCCGACAATGAGTTAATAGGGGTGGAAGCACTCTTGAGAATTCAAGACGATACCTTCAAAGACATATCCGTTCACCAGTTGACAACAATTGCAGAAGAAGTAGGATTTATAAATGAAATAACCAAATGGGTAATAAAAAAGGTCCTTACTCAGATGAAACTCTGGAAGGATGAAGGAATTGAAATCAATGTTTCAATAAATCTTTCTCCCCAGGATTTTAACGAATCGATAAGCGAATATACCCTTAACTATCTGAAACTATATGATATCGAGCCATCGTCCTTAGAATTTGAGCTCACAGAAAAGTCAACAATCGAAGATGAATCAAAGGTACTTAGAGAATTAACACGATTAAAGAGCTTAGGAGTTAAATTGTCATTGGATGATTACGGAACCGGGCATAATTCTTTGTTATATTTAACTAATTCATCATTTTATTTCGACTATATTAAAATTGACAAAGCATTTATTAAAGCAATTACAGAAGAAAAAACCAAACTCCTAATAAGCGGTATTATCGATACAGCTCATGTGCAGGGTATCGAAGTAATAGCTGAAGGGGTGGAAACATTGGAACAACTTAATGTCATGGCAGAAATCAATTGTGACCATGTGCAGGGATATTATTTCAGCAAAGCAGTAGCACCTGAAGAACTGATAAATCTCATAACAGTTGGAGAATACAGCAAATGAAAAACAAAAAAATAAATGATACTAAAGAGATCTTCTGCAACCCTCATAAACAGTGAGGGTTGTGTTTGTTAAGAAACTTTTATATTTGCAAATGACTTATTACATGTTATAATAACCTATGAAACAAGATTAGTGTCATTCTGTGGCTTTAGCCCGAAGAATCTCATGTCATTCAAAAAAAGTAAAGAATCTTATATTATTATCCAACAGGAGAAATGAAATTGAAAGCAAAAACACAAAAAAAGAAAAAGGAACCAATAACAATAGATTATGAAAATAAAAAATTATCTATAGTATACTTCTTGCCGCTATTATTAATAGCAGGATTTGTACCGCTCATAGTATATGCAAAGGTAGTTAACTTAGAAGGAACAACCCAAGCCCTATATTGGACAGGCCAAAAACAATACTTAGATTTTTTCAGCTACTGGAAATCAATGTGGGTAGTAATTCTTACAGCAATAGCACTTATTTTTTATATTATTTTATATAAACAAAAGAAACTGCCTTTCAAAAACTTAAAACAATACTATATTCCTTTAGGAATCTATGCAATCTTTGTAATAATATCAACCATATTTGCCATAGATACACAAACAGCCCTATGGGGATTCGTTGATATGTATCAGGGAATGTTTGTGCTCTTGAGTTATGTAACTATTACATTCCTTACTATAAATTTTGTAAATAGCGAAAGGGATTTGACCTTATTTGTTAAAGCATTTTTGTTTTTAATAATAGTTGAAGGATTGTTAGGCATAACACAATATTTTGGATTTGACTTTTTCCAGACTAAAACAGGAAACAGCCTTATAATTCCCGGGAATCTACAGGTTGACCAACTGTCGTTTTCATTTGGACCTAAGACAATATATGGTACATTGTTTAATACCAACTTTGTAGGAAGTTTTGCAACACTAATGCTGCCGCTATCCCTTGCTTTTTTATTAGGCTCTAAGACGAAAAGGCAAAGAATTGTATCAGCTATAGCGGTTATGTTGATGATATTTGTTTGGATTGGATGCAATTCAAGGGCAGGGTATTTGGGGGTTGCGGTAGCAGCTATATTTACTCTCTGGTTGTTTAGGAAGGTTATAAGAAAATATTGGATTGGATTTGTGGGCTTAATATTAGTATTTGTAATAGTATTATTCGGGCTGAACAAAGCTTCAAATAACAGAATATTTAACAGATTAAAAACCTTTAATATTAAACAACAAATAGAAACAATAAAAGCAAATGACGAAAAAGCAAATAGATTTGAAGATATAATACTTGGACAAGATACTTTTACAATAAAGACCAATAGAGATACTTTAAATTTTAAAATCGATGAAGACAAACTATACTTTCTTGACGAAGATAACAATGAATTAGAAATTATTACTAAAGGAAATAAAATTACTATTAAGGACCCGAAATATAAAGCGTACAGAATAACAATCCCTAAAAATTATCCTGGTGTCTCTGTTGAAATAACAACCTTTAGAAACTCGATGTCATCAGCAAATTTTTATATAACAGACAATGGAATAAAAATATTAGGCTCTGGGGGAAGGATAGCAGAACCTATAGTAGCAAATAGATTTAAACCTTTGGACGGATTAGAAAAATTTATGTCAGGTAGAGGATATATTTGGAGCCGTACTATTCCCATGCTTAAAACTTATTCTATAAAAGGTTCCGGTGCTGATAATTTTCCTATTGCATTTCCACAAGATGATTTTGTAGCGAAACTGAAGGTTTTTTCTAATTCCAATACTGTAGTTGACAAACCTCATAACATGTATATGCAAATAGGTATAAATACCGGTGTAGTTTCACTGATAGCATTAGTATTTTTATGGACGCTATACATTATCAGCAGTTTAAAACTATATACCAAAGCAACATTTAATTCTTTAGAAGAAATCGTGGGAGCATCCTGTTTAGTAAGTATAATAGGTTACTTAGCAGCTGCAATGTTTAATGATCATATTGTATCGGTATCACCATTGTTTTGGATAATACTTGGTATTGGCATAAGTATCAATTTTAGAACGCGGAGAAAGAATACTGAAGTTTAAGCAAGTGAGGCTGAAATGTCAAGAGCATATAAAGATTTATACAAAATATTAAATAAATATCGAAGATTAATTCTAGTGATTATAGATACTTCTATAGCAATACTGTCATATTTGATGCCATTTGTAGTAAGTGGCATACACCCTGTAAAGTTAGGATTTTTTAAAGAGCAATTTTTAATTTTTACTATAATTTATATTGGTACCTTCATGGCAATGGGTGTATATAAAAATATGTGGCGATATGCAGGTGTTGAGGACATATTTAATTGTCTTAAAGCATCGGTAGTTGGAAATTTATTATTTTTAATAATTACGCTATTATTCAAAGTATCTGTTAGATACTATGTATATCCCGTTGTTTTTCCGGTATCAAGTTTTAGTACAATGGCAATAAGGGTTGTGTACAGAGCAATTTTGATAATTGGAGATAAAAATACTAAGCGACTGAGTCATTACACTAATATTATGATAGTTGGTGCAGGAGAAGCAACAGTAGCTATATTAAATGAAATAGATAGGAATAATCCTAATAATTATTTGGTTAAATGTATTGTAGACGATGATAAGACCAAGATAGGAAGGACCATTAATTCTGTACCTGTGGTATCTTCAACAGAAAGCATACCACTGATGGTAAAAAAATATAAGATAGAAGAAATAATATTATCAATTCCATCTATTGATAAAGAAAACAAAAAACGTATTTTGGACATTTGTTCAATCACTAAATGCAAATTGAAAATATTACCGGAAGTATACAGTCTACTCACAAACGACAAAAATGTATTGGATAAAATAAGAGATGTACAGGTAGACGATTTATTGGGCAGAGACCCTATCAGCTTAGATTGTGAATTAACCAAGAAATATATTTATAACAAGACAGTTCTTGTAACAGGGGGCGGTGGTTCTATAGGTTCAGAATTATGCAGGCAGATTTCATTATATTCACCTAAAAAATTAATTATATTAGATATATATGAAAATAATGCTTATGAAATACAACAAGAATTAATAAGAACACATGGACATGAATTAGATATTGAAGTTGAAATAGCTTCTGTCAGAGATAAAAATAAAATAGATAGAATATTTGAATCGAAAAGTATTGACATAGTATTTCACGCAGCTGCACACAAACATGTACCCCTTATGGAAAAAAATCCTGAGGAAGCAATTAAAAATAATGTTATTGGAACATATAATACAGTTCAAGCAGCGCATGAATACAATGTAGATAAGTTTGTGCTGATTTCAACAGATAAAGCTGTTAACCCTACAAGTATCATGGGAGCTACTAAACGAATATCAGAAATGATTATACAATCATTTAACAAACAAAGCAATACTGATTATGTGGCTGTGCGATTTGGCAATGTATTGGGGAGCAACGGTTCTGTTATTCCATTGTTTAAAGAACAAATAAAAGCAGGTGGACCTGTTACGGTAACTCATGAAGAAATTACTAGGTATTTTATGACCATACCTGAAGCAGTCCAATTAGTCCTCAGAGCTTCATCCATGGCAAAAGGCGGAGAGATATTTGTTCTTGATATGGGTGAACCGGTAAAAATAAAAGACTTGGCATATAATTTAATCAAGCTTTCAGGATTAGAGCCTGAAGTAGATATAAGAATTGAATATATCGGACTAAGACCCGGAGAAAAGCTATATGAAGAATTATTAATAACCAACAGTGACAATCAAATCAAAACTGATATAGATAAAATATTCATAGAAAGACCAACTGAATTTGATGAAAACGAGCTGTTTGAATTAATAAAGGAATTAGAAAAAGCAGCTTACAATATAGATATTGATAGAATAATACATTTAATTGAAAAATTAGTACCAACATATAAAAGAACAACAAATGAAAACTCTGAATCAATAAGCTGTGCTTAATTGTCATCCTGAGCGAAGCGAAGGATCTAATAGAAAGGATAACCATGAACAACAGAATCTATTTATCATCGCCACACATGAGTGATGAAGGATACGAAATGGAATATATTAAGGAAGCTTTCGATACAAATTGGATTGCACCCCTTGGAGCAAATGTAGATAATTTTGAAAATGAATTAGCAGCAAGAGTCGGAGTAAAACATGCAGCAGCCTTATCATCCGGAACTGCTGCTATACACATGGCACTTAAAGCTGCAGGAGTGGGCAAAGGAGATATTGTATTTTGCCAGGACTTAACATTCTCAGCTACTGCTAATCCAATTATTTATCAAAATGCTACACCTGTTTTTATAGATAGTGATTACAAAACTTGGAATATGGACCCTAATGCATTAGAGACAGCATTTGAAAAATATCCAAATGTAAAAGCAGTTATAGTAGCCCACCTTTATGGATTATCAGCAGATTTAGACCCAATTATAGATTTATGTAAAAAATACAATGTAACTCTAATTGAAGATGCAGCAGAAAGTTTAGGCACAAAATATAAAAGTAAAGATACAGGTACTTTGGGTGAATTTGGAGTATTCAGTTTTAATGGAAATAAAATCATAACAACTTCCGGTGGAGGTATGCTTGTTTCTGATAATGAAGAAAAAATTGCAAAAGTTAGATTTTGGGCAACACAATCAAGGGATAAAGCAAGGCATTATCAGCATAGTGAATTAGGATATAACTACAGAATGAGCAATATTGTTGCCGGAATTGGCAGAGGACAGCTTAAAGTTTTAGAAAACAGAATTCGTAAGAAAAAATACATCTTTGAATATTACAAAAGAGAACTAAAGAATCTCGAAGGTATAGAATTTATGCCAATAAATGATTGGAATGAACCAAATTATTGGTTGTCTTGTATCACAGTAAGTGGTAAGGTTAGACCACTAGAAATAATGGAGGCCTTAGAAAAGGATAATATCGAGACAAGACCAATTTGGAAACCAATGCATATGCAACCTTATTTTAAAGAGTATGATTTTATTGGTGAAGGAGTATCTGAAAAGATATTTGAATGTGGAGTATGTTTACCGAGTGATACGAAGATGACAGATGAGGATTTAAATAGAATATGTGAAATAATAAAAGGGTTGTGGAAATAGAGATGCAAGCTGATATTAAAACAGAAATAAAACCCAAGAACGGAATATATAAAAGGTTTATAAAAAGACTTATGGATATTGTATTATCTTTACTTGCAATAATTATATTAAGTCCGGTTTTATTAATAGTTGCATTATTAGTAAGAGTAAAGCTAGGAAGTCCAGTAATTTTTAAGCAGAATAGGCCGGGGCTTAATGAGAAGCTATTTACATTATATAAGTTTAGGACTATGACAGATGAGAAGGATGAAAATGGAGAGTTGCAACCAAACCACATACGATTAACCAAATTAGGCAGAATACTACGAGCAACCTCTCTTGATGAGCTACCGGAGCTTTTTAATATTCTTAAAGGTGATATGTCAATTATAGGGCCAAGGCCATTATTGATAGAATATTTACCACTTTACAATGAAAAACAAAAACATCGTCATGATGTAAGACCTGGGTTATCTGGTTTAGCACAGGTGAATGGGCGTAATGCTATAAGTTGGGAAGAAAAATTTGACTATGATATAGATTATGTTGAAAATCTTACCTTTTTATTAGATTTCAAAATCATTTTGAAAACTTTTTTTAAGGTGTTAAAAAGGGAAGGAATTAATAGAACTGAAAATATAACGATGGATAAATTTAAAAGAAATACAAATTAGCTTGTGAGGATTTGATATTGATGAAAACACTTTGTATATATGGTTGCGGAGGAACAGGAAGAGAAATTGCCGATTTAGCATTTAGAATGAATCATTGGGAAGATATAATTTTTGTGGATGATAAAATCAAGAGCCGGATAGTTAATGAAATCTCAGTATTCACGTTTGATGAAATCTTGAATCAATTTATAAAATCAAATCTTGAATTCATTGTTGCAACAGGAGAACCTTCTTCAAGAAAATTCTTATATGAAAAACTTAAGCAACATGCACTAACATATATCAGTATTATTGATCCAGGAGTTACTTTATCTAGGTTTTCTTCCGTAAAGGATGGTACAATAATTCATACCGGCGCGATTTTAACTGTTAATGTTCATATTGGTAAAGGTTGTTTTATAAATAAGCATGCTGTTATAGGACATGATGTTAATATTGGTGAGTATACAGTAATTTCACCTAATGTTTCTGTAGGCGGAGATGTGTATATAGGTCCAAATTGCTATTTAGGCAGTGGTGCAATAATTCGAAATGGTATTAAAATAGGAGAGAATTCAATTGTTGGAATGGGTTCGGTAGTTCTTAAGGATGTTGAACCTAATATAGTTATAGCAGGAAATCCTGCTAAGATTTTAAGAAAAAATAATGATAAAAGAGTATTTAGATAACATATAATTTTTACATGTATACTTTTAATAAAGGGAACCTGAGACAAAATTATAATCTAGAATAGATATAAAGCTGTGTCACTATATAGCCTCAATTTATCTTAGGGAGGAAACTTAATGAAGAACATCATCTATTTTTTTTATTTTCTTAAGACAACAGATTATAAATTGTTAAGAACTAACTTGAAGGAAATTTGTCAAGATATTACAAAACCACTATTTATAGTTATCTGGCAAATGATTAGAATTTCACTTAAATATGGGGCGAGTTTTAAGGATTTTTATATGTTCAAATTTTATAAAATGGAAGATATAGAAATCAATAAATATGTAACAACAGGCAGGTTATACGACTTTTATAGCTCAATGAATGATAAAGAATATATAGAAATATTTAGGAATAAGAGAAAATTTAATGAAGTTTTTCAAAAATTTATAGGCAGGGAATACAAGTTTATTGATGAAACTGGTGATCATGAACTTATATGTTGGTTGTCTGGGAAAAAATATTTAATTGCTAAACCAAATTATGGTGTATCAGGGGTTGGAATTGAGAAAATAGATATATCTAAATGGAAAAATAAAGCTGACATAGTTAAATATTTAAGGAGTAAAAACTTAAATTTAATTGAAGAATGTGTACAGCAACACGAAAGTATCAATCAAATAAGTTCAAGCTCAGTTAATACAATAAGAATTGTAACTGTTCAAAATCAAAATCAAATAGATATAATTTCAGCGGTAATTAGGATAGGAGTAAACAATCATGTTGATAATTTTTCAGCAGGTGGTATTGCTGCTCCCGTTGATATTGAAACAGGAATAGTATTTATGCCAGCTGTTACTAAAATGGGTTCAAATAAATATGAAAATCATCCTATTACTAAAACACAAATATTTGGCTTTAACATTCCATATTGGGACGAAATTGTAAAAATGGTAACTAAAGCAGCTTGGATAGTGCCACAAGTTAGAACAGTTGGATGGGATATAGCGGTAACACAAGCAGGACCTTTAATAATTGAAGGTAATGATAATTGGAATAAAGATGCTTTTCAGATTCCATACGATGAAGGAAGACAATATGTATTAGAAAAATATTTATCTAATAAGAAAAGGGAGAAGATAAAGCATGTCGGATAAAAAGGTTTGGATCATGAATCATTATTCCATTGGTTCTTATTTCAGCAAGGGTGGAAGACATTATTGGTTTGCAAGTAATTTAATGAAAAACGGATATAAACCTACAATATTCTGTTCTAATATTAGACATATTGATCGTTCTACTATTCTGATACCAAAAGGGAAATATACAATAGGAGAGGTTGACGGAATACCTTATGTATTTGTAAAGACTGTTCCATACAACGGTAATGGCCTCCAACGTTTGAAAAACATGTTTGTTTTTTATAAGAATCTTCTTCCTGTTGCACTCCAGTACTCTAATAAATATGGAAAACCTGACATTATCTTAGCTTCGAGCGTACATCCATTAACATTAGTTGCTGGAATAAAGATAGCTAAAAAATTTAATGTACCATGCATTTGTGAAGTTCGAGATTTATGGCCGGAATCCATTTTCGCTTTTGACAAAGCTAAAGAAAAAAGCATAATAGGCAAAATTCTTATAGCAGGTGAACATTGGATTTATAAAAACGCAGATGCTTTAATATTTACTAAAGAAGGTGACACAGACTATATTAAAGAGAAGAAGTGGGATACAAAGCAAGGTGGGAACATCAATTTAGATAAAGCTTATTATATAAATAATGGAGTTGATATAGAGGCATTTAACAATTCTATATATACTAATGTGATTGATGATATTGATTTAGAAACAGAAAAATTTAATGTAGTATATGTTGGAGCTATAAGACCAGTAAATAATGTTGGAAATATACTTGATGCTGCAAAACTCTTAAAAGATAATAAAGATATTCAGTTTTTAATATATGGCGATGGTAATCAAAAAGAAATGCTAGAAAAGAGAATTGCAGATGAAGGTTTAACTAATGTAAAAATGAAAGGTTTTGTTAATAAACAGTACATACCATATATCTTAAGTAAATCATCTGTTAATATTTTAAACTACTCAAATACGCAGTACAATTGGTCGAGGGGTAATAGCTCTAACAAACTGTTTGAGTATATGGCTTCTGGCAAGCCAATTATTTCCACAGTAAAGATGGGTTATTCAATTATAGAAAAATATAAATGTGGAATTGAGTTAGAAGACTCCTCTCCGCAAGATCTAGTTGAAGCAATATTAAAAGTAAAAAATATGTCTAAAGAAGAAAATCAAAAAATTGGTTATAATGCAAAAAATGGCGCATTGGATTTCGACTTTAATGTGCTTACTGATAAATTAATAAATGTAATAAATATTGTAATGGAGGGCAATAAAAATGATTAACGTAATAGGACAAGGCTATATAGGTCTTCCAACAGCATTAATGCTTGCAAAAAGTGGTAAACAAGTAGTAGGTACAGATTATAATGAAAAGTTAATTCAATCTTTAAAAAACGGAAAACTTACATTTGAAGAAAAAAGCATGGATGAATTATTTAAAGAAGCCATTGTAAACGGCATAGAATTTTCAACTGAATATCATAAAACGGATACTTATATCATTTCTGTCCCAACTCCATATGTTAAGGAGAGTAAAAAGCTCGATCCAACTTATGTAATTTCAGCAACACACAGCGTGTTAGAAGTATGTGAAAAGGGTGCAATATTAATCATTGAATCTACAGTATCTCCTGGTACTATTGATAGATATATTCGTCCTGAAATAGAAAAAAAAGGCTACCTGTTAGGAGGAGACGTACATTTAGTTCATGCACCGGAAAGAATAATACCGGGAAATATGATTTATGAACTTGAACATAATCCAAGAACGATTGGTGTAGATGACTCAACAGTCGGTGAAAAAGTAAAAGAACTGTATTCAAGCTTTTGTAAGGCAGATATTGTGATTACAGATATTAGAACAGCAGAAATGTCCAAAGTTGTTGAAAACACATATAGAGATGTTAATATAGCATTTGCTAATGAGTTAGCTAAGATTTGCAGGACCATTAATATGGATGTATATGAAATTATTAAAATTGCAAATAAACATCCGCGTGTTAATATATTACAGCCTGGTCCAGGAGTTGGCGGTCATTGTATTTCTGTAGATCCATGGTTTTTGGTTGGAGATTATCCTGATTTAACAAATTTAATATTAACGGCAAGAAAGATTAATGATTCTATGCCTACTCATGTATTGAAAAGAATCAGAGATATTATGAGAGAACATGATATCAAAGATATTTCTAAAGTAGGGCTATATGGATTGACATATAAAGAAAATGTGGATGATACAAGAGAAAGTCCTACACTTCAATTGTTAGAAAGAATGGAAGAACATTTGGCTTTTGGAGTTAAAGTATTTGATCCATATGTTAAAGATAGAATTGTAGATCATCAGTTCAAGAACTTTGAAGATTTTATCAATGAAATAGAAATCCTTGTTATTATGGTGGGTCATGATCACATTAAAGAAAATATGGAACGTATAAAAGATAAGTTGATTATTGATACAAAAAATATTTGTGGTTTTGATGGAGTTTATAAATTGTAAGGGGAATTGAAATAAATTAAGTCTATAATAAAATGAGTATATTTATGTTTTCAAATAAGTTTGAAGAGGCGATTAAATGAAAATTCTAGTATTGGCAGAAGATTATTCAACAACTGATGGATTAGTTTCATTACATTATATACATAGTAGAAATAAATGGTATATTGAAAAAAACCTGGATGTATCAGTTATATCATTTAGAACTAAAAATGACTATAAAATTGATGGAGTAAAAGTTTATACTATAAAATCTTATAAAGAAAAACTTATGTCACAGGATTTTGATTTGGTTTTATCCCACGCTCCGAATATAAAACATCATTTAAAATTTTTGAATAAATATGGGGATAAATTTAATAACATTATCTTTTATTTTCATGGTCATGAAGTATTAAGGACATCAAAAATATATCCAAAACCATATAAATTTACTAAAAAACAACCTTTTATTAAAAAGTTAATTAGAGAAGTATATGATAGCTTTAAACTATTAGTTTGGAAAAATGAAATACCTAAATTTATATGGAAATCGCAATTTATTTTTGTAAGTAATTGGATGTACAATATGTTTATTAGATTTGTAAAAATTAACCCTGAGCTTATAAAAGATAGAAAACATATAATTTATAATTGTATAGGAAAAGAATTTCAAAATATAACTTATGATACACAAATTAAAAAGAAGTATGATTTCATTACAATAAGAAACAATTTAGATGGATCTAAATACGGTATTGATATAGTAACTAAAATAGCCAAAAATAATCCTAAATATAAGTTTTGTGTGATAGGTAAAGGAAAGTTTTATAGAAATTTTGAGAAACCAGAAAATCTTGAATGGATTGACAAAAACTTAACTCATGAAGAAATCATAGATTTCTTAAACAGATCAAGATGTGCTCTAATACCGACTCGTGCTGATGCACAAGGAGTTATGGCTTGTGAAATGGCAACCTTTGGAATCCCATTAATTACTTCAAACATTGATGTGTGTAAAGAAGTATTTGAAGGGTTTGAAAATGTAGCATTTATTGACAATGAAGATGAAAAGATTAATATAGAACCGATACTTAAAGAATTACAAAAAGTAACGGTTAAACAGAAAAATGAAAAGTATTTTGAAAAAAATACCGTTGTGAGAGAAATAGAATTGTTTAAGAAGTTAAAGGGATAGATGAATTAAATGGCAAATTTTATATTGGGGATGTTGCAATTATTAAGCATTATAATTATTTCAATTTATGAATATAATAAAAGGAGTATTGTCGTTTTTTTGTGGGCTACATTATTAATAATGTTTGGAATACCCCACTTATTATCAATAATGACTAATACATCTGACTATAGTGATGACATTATGATTAAAGCATCTATCTTTGTCATAATGTTTAATTTATTATATATAATAACTAAAAAATTTTTAAATACATTTATATTTAAAGACAGTAATGTCTCTCCTAATACTAGAAACTATCCTCAAATAAGTGTTGGGAGACGGAATAGATTAAAAATGTTAAGTTTGTTAGTATTAACATTAGGATTTTTGATTCTAATTTATTATACGATAAAACATTTAGGAAGTTTATCGAATGCTTCATGGGGAAAATTTAGAGCGCTTAGCGCTGAACTTGGTTTCAAAAGTCTTTTAAGATATGCAAAATTTATTCTATTTGCAACATCAGGCATTGTTTTAGTCTATTTGAAAGAAGAAAGTTGGAAAATGGCAACAATCAGCATCATAATGATAGTTTTATATACATTAATAACAGGGAACAGAATAATTATTTTACCTGTAATTATATCGATTATATTAAAGTATATTTATATAAATAATAAAAATTTAAACTTTAAAACAATTATAGTTATTGGAATATTAGGGTTTATGGTAATTTACTTAGTATATTTTTTAAGATTGCTGAGAATATATGGCGGTTTTTATAATATGGTAACAAACAATAGTATTGTAGAACTAAATAAAAAAAATTTTGAAATGATACTTAGTGGAGATGGTGAATTATCACTAAGGAATGCATTTTACCATTTCATATATTATAATAATAATTTTAATAATTTTAATATGGGACATACTTATATTAGGTTGTTACTAATTGTTATTCCTACATCCTTAATTCCCGGAATTAAACCACCTGATTTTGCGATTTCTATGGGTAGCGCATGGTCAATGAATCCATATAATACTACTTATTCAATGCATCCAACTTTGTATGGCGACTGTTTTGCAAATTTATGGTGGTTTGGAATTTTGCTAGGCATATTTTGGGCGCTGTTTTCATTTTTTATAGATAAGTTTATAATTAAAAAAAATGAGGTAGTAAGAATGATGCTTATGGTTCTTTTTAGCACGGCATTTGTAATTGCTGGTAGAGGATCGGTTTATAACGGATTTTTTATAGCATTTGCAGGTACAATTATAGTAGCAGGTATAAATTTAGCGTCAAGAATAAATTATATTAGATAGAATAATAAGATTATTTAATGATTATCTAAAATTTAATTAGTAGGGAATTTTTGATAGGTACTTATTTGGAGGTCAAAATAATGAAGTGTGAAAATACGAATATTTATATAAAAGATGTTCAGAATGTCGAGTTAGAAATATTAACTGAATTAGATAGAATATGTAAAAAGTATAGTTTAAAATATCAATTATTTTCAGGCACTTTACTTGGAGCAGTTAGACATAAGGGTTTTATTCCCTGGGACGATGACATAGATGTATGTCTTTTAAGAGAGGATTATAATAGATTGCTAAGCGTATGCAAGAGTGAGCTAAGTCCTAAGTATTTTCTGCAGAATTATGATACAGATAAAAATTGCGTTTTACAATTTTCTAAATTGAGAAAGAATGATACAATTTTTAGAAGCAAATCTTATAAATATAGTGACGTTCATCAAGGAATATTTATTGATATTTTTCCGTTTGACAATATAGTGACTGATTCAATATTAGGTAAGCTTCATCCCAAATTAATGAATATTATGTTTGTTATAACAACCTCTATGGACAAAAGTAGATGTTATAATGCAAAGAATTCTTTTAGGAAATTTATTAGGATTTTAATATATTATATATTTAGTATTTTTAATAAAAGTTTTATTGATAAGCTTGCTACTAAAGTTGCCTGTATGTTTAATTCAAGGGACACCAAATATATTGCACATTTAACTAATGGAGTTTCTAGGGGAAGGATTGAAAAATTTATTAGAGAAAAACATACATTTTACGATACGATTGATTGGGAGTTTGAAGGCTATAAATTTCCAATACCAAGAAATTATCATGAAGTGTTAACAAGGCATTATGGAGATTATATGAAATTACCTCCTGAAAATCAAAGATATCCGCATCACGGTATTATTGAGATTAGTTTTGATACCAATGATGATTATACAGATATGGATTCAAAAATGATGAGATAAAATATTGGTATGAAATGGAGACGGAAAATGGGGAAAATATATGCAATTATACTAGGTGGCGGAGAGGGTAAACGACTGCAAAGCAGTATTCCTAAACAGTTTATTGAGATTCAAGGAAAAACTGTTATAGAACATACTATTGAAAAATTTAATAAAAATAGATATATTGACAGTATAATAGTAGTTATGAATAAAATCTATAATGTAGTAGAATTAAGAAAAAAATTATGAATAAATATGAGAAGGTTATTTATATTGTAGACGGTGGTAAGAGTAGAAGAGAAAGTACTTATAATGCATTAAAAGCAATAGACGATGAGGATTCTATAGTTCTTATACATGATGCAGTAAGACCTTTTGTGTCCCATAGTACTATCAATAGATGTATAGAAGCGCTAAGAGAATGTAGTGCAGTATATCCTGCTGTTCCAACGGCTGATACTATAATACAGACTAAAGATTCATTATATGTAGAAAATATACCCATGCGAAGATATATGATGAGGGGACAAACTCCTCAAGGTTTTAAAACTTACATTATAAAAAAAGCACATTTTATTGCAAAAGATGATCTAAATGTAGATGATGAAGTAACTAATGATTGTGGATTAATTCTTAGGTATGGTCTATGTAAAATTAGAATAGTAGACGGAAATAGAGAAAATATAAAAATAACATACCCGGAAGATTACTCATTAATTAAAAAGTTATTATAATTTGAGATTATATGTAGTTGTTTCTATTAATAATAAAGCGACTTAGAATTATAAACATCCTGATAAAAAATAACAAATTGCAAGGGTACAGACTTAAGTCAATCTATCAAAGATATAATAATATGTAGGAGTATAATAATGTCTAATTTACATAAAACAGCTAAATCAGTAATTCTGATGATTATATTGTCTCTAGGAAGCAAATTGTTAGGTTTTATTAGGGAGGTATTGATAGCCGCTAAATTTGGTTCAGGATTACAAACAGATACGTTTTTTGTTGCCCTATCAGCAACTGGAATTATTAGCACTATGATTGGAGTTGCATTAAAAACAACTCTTATACCTATATTTTCTGAAATAGAGAATAAGGAAGGCAAAAGCGGAAAATTCAAACATACAAATAACTTCTTAAATACTGTTGTTTTAATTTCTATTTTGTTAGTGTGTATTGGTTATATATTTGCACCTGTTTTAGTTAGAATATTAGCAAGTGGTTTTAAAGGAAGTCAATTTGAATTAGCAATAAGACTTACTAGAATTGGATTACCAATATTGGTTTTCACAGGAATTATATCAATTTTTAGAGGGCTGCTACATAGTGAATTAATGTTTTTTGAATCATCATTTTCAAATTTCCCATTTAACTTTGTTTATATATTATTTTTGATATTTTTATCTGGAATCTATGGGATTGAGGGATTAATGATTACCAGTGTCTTAGCAGTAGTATCACAAATAACAATTCAAATTCCCGGGGTTAGAAAATCAGGGTACAAATATAAATTTATAATCGATTTTAATGATAAATATCTTCGTAAACTCTTTTTATTAGCGATGCCAATGCTTATCGGGACAGCTATTAATGAGATAAATGTTATAGTAGATAAGACATTAGCTTCAACTTTAGTTTCGGGAAGTATTTCTGCATTAAACTATGCGAACAGATTAAATAACTTAATAATTGGAGTATTCATTTCTGCAATCACTACGGTATTGTTTCCAATGCTATCACAGGAGTCAAATAGAAATATTGATTCCATGAAAAAGATAATGAAAGATGGTATCCGCTCTATACTATTAATCGCTATTCCTGCAACCTTTGGACTCATACTGCTTGCGAAGCCAATAGTTACAGTAGTATTTAAGAGGGGTTCGTTTGATGCTATAGCAACTGAAATGACTTCTCAAGCACTTATATTTTATTCAATTGGTTTGGTTGCAATGTCTCTTAGATTATTTATTACCAGAGTTTATTATTCTTTACAAGACACCAGAACACCTATGATAAATGGAGCAATATCTGTTGTTTTTAACATATTGCTGAATTTAGTTTTAATAAGATTTATGGCTCATAGAGGATTAGCATTAGCAACTAGCATATCTACAACAATATTAACCACTTTACTTTTATATGGGTTGAAAAAGAAATTGGGTAATATAGGGTTAAGGTCGTATATTAGTTGTGGCGCGAAATCACTTATAGCTTCTTGTATTATGGGATTATTGTCATATAAAGTTTATTATAGGTTATACGGAGTTTTAGGAGAATCAAATTTATATAATCTGATATCACTAGCTGTTGGTATTGGTGTTGGGGTAATAGCTTACGTAATATTGTGTTATGTATTAGGCATAAAAGAGGTTTGGGCTATAGTGAATAAGATTTGGAGAAGATTGAACAAGAAATGGTATTAATATCATCAGCAGAGGAAACAATCTAGGGAAAATTCTGAACAAGGACGTTCCTGGAGCCAATTAACTTTCTTAACCATGCTTTCGTTGGTTTTCTCATAGCGAACAATTAATTAATCATATTGAAGAATTATGAACATGACAATCAGATTTGTGCAATTAACGGTAGGTAGGGTAAAGTTTCATATATAAGCATATAATAAGAGCAAAAAGATTGACAAAGTGAGTAAAAATAAAAAGATTCGATAGTTGGTATCATGACAGAACTTTGATAATGTAATGAATAGACCATATTCAGCAAATATAATGTATATTGATGGAGGTATAAAACTTGGAAGCAGAATTATTATATAAAATTGATAAATTCAAAGGTGATTTTAATATTGTTGATATGTTATCTGATTTACCTCATGATACTGAAAGAAGGTATGAATTATTTATAAATAAAATAATACAATTGGATACTGTTACAGAAAACAATTTGTCTAAAATATTAATGGACAGTAGTGCTGATATAAAAATAAGATATGCAGCTTTTTTTGCAATGTGTACCATATACAGGAGGAATAAGGATTATACTTTATATGGTAATTTATTAAGAGAACACCAAGAAGCTTTCAAGGATTTTAAATCCATATTACATTTAAAGTCAATGTACTTTGTCGAATTTGCAGATACTGAAGATGAAATCCGGGAAGTTATAGATTTATGCAAACAAGCCATAAAGTATGGTAATGTGTAAATGATACTCTAAAAGTGTACCACTTTGATGCCAAATGACAGTGAAAAAGTTTACCACCTAACATATAAAATCCTTTAAAATGTAAATATACATTTGAAGGAGGATGAAAGGTGTGATCAT
>JAAYPF010000042.1 GCA_012519925.1 Clostridiaceae bacterium | reverse complement strand
TTCGATGTTATATCGTGAATAAAGTTCATAGGCAAGAATAACTTTTTGTCCTAAATACACTTCATTATCCGATATAATAGTCTTAACAAACAAATCAGATACTTCTTCCTGAGGAAGGTCTTTTGCTTCACTTACATTTATATTAAGCAGGTTTGTCTGATAGGCTTTGCCTTTATATTCTACAATACCCTCAAGTGTAAATTTTCCTGTACTCTTTGGCATAATGATATAGCGTATATCAGTTTGATAGGATATATCTCCGTTAATAATTTGGGTAGATGTAGATTGATTGCTTGACAGTACATCAAAGTTCTCAAGTCCGTTAATTTGAGATAACTTCGCACCCTGTGCATTTTTCAATGTAAGCATTAAGTTGGTGCTTTTTCCCTTTTGAAGATTCAAAGTATCGATATCTAAAAGGAACTCTGGATCTTTGGCTATTACCTTACTAGTTGACCCTATAAAAATTGTGATTATTATTAAAAATAAGAAGGCCGCTTTATTTTTTTTACCAATCATATTCATCCTCCTTAGTGCTTTTCTTCACTTCCTGATTATTCTTTAAGCTTTCTTGTTCCTGTTTTTCAAGCATTTTAAGTATTTGGGCAATATTGCTGTCATTTTGCTCAGGGTCCGAAGAATCCGACTCTTGCATTTGAGAGGCATTTTGTTCTTCGCTGTCTTCTTTTTCCTCTTGTGTTTCGTTTTGATGACTTCCTTCTTTATCCTGATCGTTGTTATTTTCCTCTTGTGAAGATTGTTGGTTTTCCTCGCTGTCTTGCTGTCCGGAATCTTTATTTTGCTCGTTTTCTGAGGAATCTTCGTTTTGCTGATTTTGCTCCGAATTATTGTCTTGTTGGTTCTGATTGTTTTCTTGCTCCTCGTTATTTTCTTGATTTTCCCCTTGCTCTTCGTTATTATTTTGTTGATTATCAAGTTTGCTTTTTACATACTCATAATTATACTTTAAGGGCACATTTTGAGGAAATGCGAGTATTCCCTGTTTATAAGTTTCAAGAGCCTGCTGATAGAGCTGCTGTTTTTGAACAGCATCATCAATGCTCTCAGCGAGCCTAACACTGGAATTTCCTGAATTTATATACTTATCAACTTTGCCGGAGGATTTTGAATAGTAATTTATAGCCTCATTATAATTACTTAAATTATATGATGCTTGACCTAGATTATAATTCAACCTTGGTTCCTCAGAGTTTTTTTCTAAGCCCTTTTGATAAGTTTGGACAGCCTGTTCATAGTTATTTGCTGCATATGCCCGATTTCCCATAATAATAAACTCATTTACACCGCCATCAAAAGAAATAACTCCTGTAAAAAACAGTACCATAAGGGCAACAATCAATATGCCTGATATAATAGAAATAATTTTCATTATACATTCCTCCTTTCGGGGAGAAGATACGCTATTAAAAATAAAAGTATTCCAGGACCTAAAAAGAATTGGTAAAGTTGTTTAAATCTTTTTATTTCGTCAGTGTTATGATTGCCCCTCTTTAGAGAGGATATTTTCTTTGCAAGGGAAGAAATTTCTTCACCGGTCATAGAAGCTTGGTAATATGCACCATTCCCTGTGGAAGCAATACTCTTTAAAGTATCGGCATTCAATTTTGACATAACAAACTCACCTTTTTTGTCCTTCTTATAACCAGTTTTTTGCATTCCTGTAGAATCATAATCGGGAACAAGACCTCCTTTTTCTGTACCTATACCTATGGTGAATACTTTTAAACGGTCATCTTTGATTGAATTTAATATATCAACACTGTTTGAAGTGTGTTCTTCTCCATCACTTAATATAATTACTACCTTATCAGCACTTGACGCCTCATTAAAGGATTTTTGTGCAAGACTTAGTGCAGTACCTACATTTGTACCGCCTCCCCCAATCATGTCCGTATCTATTACATCGAGGAACATACGGGCTAGCTGGTAGTCATCAGTCAGCGGCATTTGTATGTATGCAGCTGATGAAAAAGGAATAAAGCCTATTCTGTCCCCATCAAGTTTAGCTATTATACCTTCAACAATTTTTTTAGCTCTACTTAACCTGTCTGGTTTGATATCATCTACTAGCATGCTTTTGGAGGTGTCTATAAGTACATAGATGTCTAATCCTTCCTTATGTACCTTTGTAACACCCATAAAGCGCTGAGGCCCTAATAGCGAGATGAAAATCAAACATAATGCTAAAATGGCTAATATAGAACGTATAACACTATATTTAGGCACAGTTTTAATGTTAAGCCTTTGGAGTATTGTCTCCTTTTTTTGAATACCTAAATATAGAAATATATAGCTTGCTAAGGGTAGTATAATAAATATCGTATAATAAGGATATTTAAGTTCAAATAATCCAAAAAAACTCAAAGTTAACAGCTCCTCCTTCAAAAATCCACTTATGGGATATGGATGAAATAGTACCGATCCAGAAAAATGCCTATTGCCAACAAGGCAAGACCAATTAATATAAAAATAAATGCTAACTCTGTATATTGCTTGAAATCGTCCTTTTCAAATTCAGTTTTCTCTAACTTATTTATATCCTCAAAAACTTTAGATAAAGCTCCCGGGTCTTTAGCTCTATAATATTTTCCATTTGTCTTATCTGCAATATTATTTAATAGTTCTTCATTGAGGTCACCATCAACTTGCTGATAAGCTGTACGACCGAAAACTTCATAGGGAATGCGGGTTATATCTGAACCTACACCTATTGGATAAATTTTTATTCCATAATCTATTGCCAAATCACTTGCAGTTTCAGGAGTAATAGACCCGGCATTATTTGAACCGTCAGTAACAAGAATGATAATTTTTGATGAGGAATTGCTTTTTTTAAGTCTGTTAACTCCAACAGAAATAGCCATACCTATTGCTGTACCATCCTCGTTTACCGATTCAAAACTAATATCTCGCAGCGATTCTCTAACAACATTATGGTCAAGGGTAAGAGGAACCCTTGTATAAGCTGTTCCGGCAAAGGCAATTAAAGATATTCTGTCGTTAGGTCTTTGATCGACAAAATCCTGTATTGTCTTTCGGGCCACTTCTAAACGATTAGGCGTAAAATCTACAGATTGCATCGAGCCAGATACATCTAAGGCTATTGCAATATCAATTCCCTGTTCAAAAACCGGAATATTTCCTTTGGTTAGTTGAGGTCTCGCCAAAGCAAAAATTAAAAATATAAGGCTTGTAAGAATAATATATTTTCCGATTTTGTGTTTGATGGTATTCCTAAAGCCTCTATTCTTTAGAAGTTTTACACTGGAAAATTTAAGTGCAGACTTTTTCTTGCGTCTAAAAAACAAATATATTATTAATGGTATAAACAAAAGATAATACCAATTTGCTAGTCTCATTGAATTTCTCCCTCTTTTGATGCTTCTATACTTTTTACCAACTCCGTAAGTCTTTCCATAAGCTCAAGTTTTTTGGCTATTGGTGCGGTTGTACCTGAAAACTTAAAGTAATCGTTCTCATTAAGCCAGGATTTTATTTTCGATAAATATTCGTTCAAGCCCGGCAAACGCCTAATTTCATAGACAATCTCTGTTGAAGTTTTTCCTTTTATAGGAAAAGAATAAGTGGAGCCAATATAATCCTTAAAACACAGAGTTAATTTAACTAAATAGTCCTCTTCATTAACGGACAAATTGCCTATTGCTTTAATAAAACGTTCATAAGGTGTTAATGAGGAAGCCTTCTTTTTTCTAAGTAATGACCTGATATTTAAAATGAGTGTTAATAAAAATATAGCAACAAGCGGGAAAAAAACATATTTCCATTTTAAATAAAAACCTGTGCCTAAGGGGTTTGGATCTCCATCATAGACATCCGTTCTTTCTATTTCATCAAGGGTGGACTTAACTATAATATTAACTTCCTTGTCCCCTAGATGTATTGTTTTTTCACCGGTTTCAAAACTACGCAGGGTAAGAATATAGCCCTCTGATATATTTGAAATCTTTACTATTTCAAAATCTTTAAACTTGTCCTGTAATTCGTCTAGGGTTAAATCTCTACTTTGAATTTTTAACTCAATTAAGTCTCCAACATAAATACTTCGTTCTTCTGCCAAAACATGTGCGGATGAAACAACCAAAACCAAACATATAATCAATAGAAGAAGTAAATTTCTACTTTTTTTCATCGCTGACCCCTTCTTCTGAAAAATTGTTTTAACGGCTTGACATAGTCTTCATCAGTATATATATTGATGAGATTTCGCTTAAATAAGCCTATATCTGTATCCAGCCTTTGTTCGCTTTTTATATTATCTAAAACAAGGGTTTCCCCAGTTTCAAGATCTTCAAAAGTAAAAATGGCACCAGCAGGAATCAATTCTTCAGCCCTGTCTATAATGCGTACTAAAACGAGGTCATGCCTTCCTGCGGTAATTTCTATGTCTTTTTTGTAGCCGTCATCAAGAAAATCAGATATTACAAAAACCACACTATGTTTTTTAACTACGCGGTTAAAATATTGTAATGCTTTTGCAAGATCTGTTCCCGTAAGTTCAGGTTCGAAGGTCAATATGTTTTCAATTATGGACAAAACATGCTTTTTGCCATTTAATGAAGGAATAAATTTCTCAACCTTGTCGGTAAAGAAGATTACTCCTACTTTGTCATTGTTTTTGCTGGCTGAAAAGGCTAAAGTTGCACTTACTTCAGCAATAAGGTTCTTTTTGTTACCAAAGCTGTTTGAACGGGACATGTCAATTAAAAGGAACATGTTAAGTTCCCTTTCTTCACAGAATTGCTTAACAAAGGCTTTATTGTGCCTTGCAGTAACATTCCAGTCAATACTTCTTACATCATCTCCGGGATAGTACTGCCTTATATCCTCAAATTCTACTCCCTTACCCCTAAAGCTCGAACGGTATTCACCAGAAAAAATCTCTTCAACCAGTTTATTTGATTTTATCTCAATGTGCCTTATCTTTTTGATAAGCTCCTTCGAAACCATATAGACTCCTTCCCCTCATTACTAAGGCAAATTAACCTGTTCTAAAATATTTGCTATAATTTTTTCGGAAGTAATATCTTCCGCCTCTGCCTCATAGGACAATATAATTCTATGCCTTAAAACGTCATAGGCCATTGCTTTAATGTCATCGGGAACAACATAATCGCGACCTTTTAGGAACGCCCTACCCTTTGCAGCCTTAATAAGGCTTATAGAAGCACGAGGAGAAGCACCACAGGAGATATACTCCGATGCCTCTCTAGTTTTTAACACTATATCAAGTACATAATTTTTAATATTTTCATCTAAATGAATGCTCTCAATTACTTTTCTCAATCTAAAAATATCTTCGCGGGTTAGAATCTTTCGTAAATCCGGTTCTGATGATTCATCGGATGTAAAACTGTCAATTATCTTTCTTTCCTCGTCCCTGCCCGGATAATTTATTTTCAGTTTAAGCATAAAGCGATCCTGTTGTGCCTCGGGAAGGGGATAGGTACCCTGCTGTTCAAGAGGGTTTTGGGTAGCGATTACCAAAAAAGGCTTGTCTAATTGATAGGTCTTTTCACCTATGGTAACTTGTTTTTCCTGCATCGCTTCAAGCAAGGCAGATTGTACTTTCGCTGGTGCACGGTTTATCTCGTCGGCTAAAATTAAATTACTAAAAATAGGACCTTGCTTGATTACAAACTCTCCCGTTTTTTGATTATATATCTCAGTACCTAATATATCTGCTGGCAATAAATCCGGAGTAAATTGAATTCTCTTAAAGTGAACTCCCACAACTTGAGCTATTGTATTAGCAGCTAAAGATTTTGCAAGTCCAGGAACTCCTTCTAAAAGAATATGCCCCCCAGTCAATAAACCAATAAGTATCCTATCGATCATATACTCTTGACCAATAATAACCTTGTGTATTTCATCTTTTAATGAAACAACTATTTTTGCTTCCTCAAGGAAGTTCAATTTTCCCATATATCGTTCCTCCAATAAAATATATACCAGCCTTATCAAATAAGATTAATAATAAGGCACTCTTTTATAAGTAAATACAACTATAATTTTAAGGATAAAGTTTTGCATATTTGTGAACAAATTGTGAACAATAAGCATTATACCAAACACAATAGAACTTTCCTATCATATTTTAATGGTAAAGAAGTATAACCACAAGAATCCCATGAGGAGTATAGAACACAATAATCCTATGGAATATAGAATGCCAAATAGAGAAAGTTATTACAATTTACCCTAAACTCTTCGATATTTCCTGTACGCTACAAAATACCCAGTTATCACGTTGAAGAACAATAAACATTAAAAAGTTTCACCGCAAAAGAATAGGCAACCCTCACACACAGGTTCCAAAATCACAGCTCCCACCAATTTAGACAGTCAATTTAGGTTTCTTTATGTCATGAGCGAAGGAACTTTTTTTAATTTAGATAACAAGTTCTTCCATAAGTTGAAGTATTTTGTACCCCGAATTGGGAAGAGACAATTCTTTTGACTTATCCTTCATATATAAAAGCTTATTACGATTATCCAACACTTCATTAATAACCCTCTGAACATCCATTTCGTTATCTATCTTTTCAGCCACCCCATTACTTGTCAAAAAAGACGAGTTACGCTCCTCCTGCCCAGGTATTGGAGTCATCAAAAATATCGGAAGTCCCTTTATAAGTGCTTCAGATATTGTCATCCCCCCCGGTTTGGTTAAAATCAAATCAGATATATCCATTAAATCACAGATTTCATCAGTATAACCAATCAACAGCACTTTTTTATCATACTGAACAACATACCTTTGAAGCTGTTGCCTCAATCTCTTGTTTTTCCCCGTTACAACTATTATTTGTATATCCCTTCTACTTCTAAGCAAAGAGAAGAAAACCCCTTTTATATCGCCAAATCCAAGGCTTCCCCCCATAATTAAAACGGTAACTTTATCTTCAAGACCAAACTTTTCTAAAAGCTTGTCCCTTGAAGTTTTCCTAAGAAATACTTTTGAAACCGGAATACCGTAGGAGTATACCCTATTCTCAGGAATGCCGCATTTAACCATATCCCTTTTAATGCTGTTATGTGCCACTACATAGGCCTCGATATTGTCATGAAACCAAAAAGGATGGTTTACATAGTCGGTTAGAATACCCACTGATGGTATGTCGATTTTTTCATCCCTTTTTAGACAGGATACAATTTGCAAAGGAAATGGATGAGTACAAACAATTATTGATGGATTAAAATCCTCGATTACTTTTATTAGTTTATATGAAAAAAATTTACTTAACGTATTACTTAACTTATTTATATTATCCATCTGTTCAGACATTCTATAAAGGGTACCATAAGCGAAAGGTATACTTTTAATTATATTAAGATACCCGTCGACGAAGATCTTATGCACTATTGGGTTTATGTATTTAAAGGTATCAATTACTAATGACCTCGAGTCAGGATACCTCTGTTCGACGTATTCTTTCAGTGCCTCAGCGGCTCTCAAATGGCCAGCACCCATTGATATTGATAAATATAAAACATCCATCTTTTGCCTCTTAAATATTGATAATAATTATTAGTATTTGGTATTGATGTGAATTATATACATAAAATGTTTTGCGTTACTTATAAATACAGGTATATTCTTTTGTTTTGAACGAAATGCTTCTTGATTTTCTAGAATCTATAACCTTCTAATATTTTTTACTAAGTGAATATTTTCATATAAAAACACAGAGAATAAAAAAGTGATTTTCAAGTAAAAAATAGCTCAACACTTATAGTTTTGCACCTTTAACTTTTATTATAAAGGTGATTTCAAAAAACTGGTCAATCGCATTAAAATAAATCCGGTTTTAGGGTCTTTTTGGCTCAATTATTGTATAGTTTATTCTTTAAAATGCCTAAATAGGAGCTAGTATTCTTTAGTAGTAATAATTTTAAGGGTTTAATAATGTGAAAGGAGGAAATTGTTTTGAAAACTATAAAAGTGATTTTAATGCTTGTAATAGTTTTTTCTATAGGGATTTCTCTGATTTTTGATGGACAGGTGTTTATTACTCCTATAGCTGAAAAACTGACGCCAGGAATGGAAAATGAAGATGTTATGAAGGTTCAACAAAGGCTTAAAAACTGGGGATATTATGATGGAAATGTCAATGGAAAATATGACCTAAAAACTTATCTTGCTGTAATGGATTTTCAGAAGGTTTATAAATTACCTGTAAACGGCATAACAGAAAGGAAAACATTGGAATCAATGGGACTTACAACTTATGCTCAATCAGGGGCAGCAATGGCGGCAGCTAACAGAGTAAGTGATGAACAACTGCTTGCTAGAGCAATAAACGGAGAGGCTAGAGGTGAACCATATGAAGGACAGGTTGCAGTAGGTGCAGTAATTTTAAACAGAACTAGAGACTCAAAATTTCCAAAGACAATTGCTGGAGTAATATATCAGCCTGGAGCGTTTACAGCAGTATCTGATGGACAGATTACTGTTCCAATAGATCCAAAGTCTACAGTGTTAAAAGCTGCAAGAGATGCTTTGAATGGATGGGACCCAACTAACGGATGTTTGTATTACTGGAACCCTGCGACAGCAACTAGTAAATGGATATGGTCTAGAAAAATTATAAAAAAGATAGGAAAACATAATTTTGGCATTTAGGAGGTGCTTAACTTATGAGTATAAGAGAAAAATTACAGGATTTTAAGAGACGCTTATCGGATAGAAAGATGTACAGTATCGTAGTTGTAGTAATAGCAGCAGTAGCAATGTGGGGAATATATCAGTATAAGCATGCGGCTAATTTGAGGCAAGAACTAGATAACCAATATAATCGTGCCTTTTACGATATGACGGGGTATGTAAATAATGTTGAGGTCTTACTAATTAAATCGTTAATAAGTTCTACACCGTCTAAGACTGCTGCAACATTGCAGGAAGCATGGAGACAGGCAAATTTGGCACAGACAAACCTAGGTCAGTTGCCTGTATCACAGCAAGTTCTTGCAAACACATCAAAATTTCTTACACAGGTTGGGGATCTTGCCTACTCCATTAACAATCAGAGTATGGATGGAAAGAAGCTTACTGATGAACAATACAAGCTCATTGAAAACCTTCATGGATATTCAGTTTCACTTGAACAAAGCTTAAACGATCTTCAAAACCAACTTGCAACGGGAAGAATAAAATGGGGTGAACTTGCAAATAAGGGAACTAAATTATTTCAAAAGGCATCTTCAGAAATGCCTAAAGAGCAATTTGAAAATATTGAGAAGACTTTTCAGGATTATCCCACACTTATTTATGATGGTCCCTTTTCCGATCATATGACTTCTACTGAACCTAAAGGACTTACAGGAGATAATATTAGTTCTGAGAAGGCAAAAGAAATTGTTATAAATTTCTTTGGGAAAGATAAAGTTGAAGCTGTGACCGATATAGGTAAAGATGACACCAGCCAAATCAAAACCTATAGTTTTAATGTTACCTTTAAGAATGTTCCAAAGGAACAAGATGCCAAAATTGATGTTACGCAAAAGGGAGGACATGTTTTGTGGGCACTCTATAACAGACCCGTTCCTGAGGAAAAATTGAATATGGATCAAGCGAAGGAATTCGCAACAAAGTTTTTAGAAGAGCATGGTTTTAAAGATATGGCAGATACTTATTATCTTAAAGAAGATAATACAGCTGTAATAAACTATGCATATAGTCAAAACAATGTAATAGTATATCCTGATTTGATAAAGGTTAAGGTTGCACTAGATAACGGTGAAGTGGTTGGGTTTGAAAGTAAGGGATATATTTCATCCCATAGTGATAGGGATATTCCCGCTCCTAAAATGACAATGGAGGAGGCTCGTTCATTAATAACCTCAAAGATGGAGATTTTAAGTTCAGGGCTTGCAATAATACCTACCGATTATAAAACAGAGATATTTACTTATGAGTTTAAAGGGAAATTAAATGACAGAGATTTCTTGGTATATATCAATGCAGAAACAGGCAAAGAAGAAAAAATTCTTATGATTATTGATACTCCTAACGGTATACTTACAATGTAGAATTAAAAGCTGATTTTTTCGTCTTTGAAAGAGCATTATTGAGATATAGATTGATCGACTTCATAGGAATGCTTCTAAGTAAAAAATACTGCTTAGGGAATTATAGCAATAGAAGGATTTTTACTGGTTATGGAAGTTAGCTATTTCACAGCTTATAATAATTTTGGAATAAACTCTTCTATAATTGGTGCAAATCTATTATAATAAGAGATGAGGGGCTTTATGCCCCTGTTTTGTTTAAATATTTATGTATTTATACCTTAAAAATGGGGGGTTATATGGTGGAAGAAAATGAAAATTTAGATGTTGATAGCGTGGGATTTTATAAAGATATAAAAAAAGATGATTTTAGGAAGCCTTCTGTATGGCAGGTTGGAATGCTTTTTTCCTTTGTTGTAATTATTTTTTTGTATTTAGGTACACGTGCTCAAACATGGAATGTAAATTATGGCGTATTGATAACTGAGTTTGGTCTGATCCTTTTACCACCTGTATTATTTTTGTTATTTTTCAAATTTGATGTAAAAAAAGTTATGAGAATTAATAATCCTGGAATTGTGAATTTGCTTTTAATTTTTGGTATTATGATATTTTCACTTCCTGTAATAGGAGTTTTAAACTTATTGAATTTTTGGATTATTAAGCAAATATTTGGAAGGTACGAAATTTTTCAAGCACCTATATCTACTGAATCATGGGGTCTTTTAGTGGGGATATTTGTTATAGGTGTTTCGGCGGGAATTTGCGAAGAAGTTCTTTTTAGAGGTGTCATTCAAAGAGGTTTTGAAAAGTTTGGTGCGGTCAAGTCGATATTTATCACAGCTTTTTTGTTTGGGATTATGCATATGGACTTTCAGAGGTTTTTAGGAACGTTTATTTTAGGAGCTTTGCTGGGTTATTTGACTTATAAGAGCAATTCATTGTTCAGCAGTATATTTGCACATTTTGCAAACAACTCTATAGCAGTTTGTTTAACTTTTGTCTCACTAAAAGCTACTGAATTTTTGAAAGAAAGTGATATAAAAGGTGCTGAGAATGTACAAAATGGAGATATATTTGCAACTTTTGCTCAAATGAGCCAAATAGAGATTATAGGCGTTATTGTTATATATGGTATAATGTTTTGTTTCTCAGCTATATGGCTATATTTTCTTCTTCGTTTTTTTGCTAAACACAACAGTAAAAAACAAGTAGTTGTACAAAGGGAAGAAAAGCCTACTGCGTTATTACACTTTATTTCATTTGTGCCTGGAATTGTTTTAATTATGTTTATATATGTAATTGATATATTGAGAATGGGAAACATAATTAGTCAGCCTATCGCTGAACAGATATTAAGGTCTATAGGTATATAAAAGAACTTCCCTTACATATTCTTTTTTAGCACGCGTATATCTTCACCAGCAAATTTAAAGAGGTCAAAACTTCCTATTATTCTTGAGGCTACTCTCTCATCGTAGTATTCATGGAGTTCGCCAACACCCATATTTGATGCAATTATAGTTTTACAGGGACGCTGGAGATTTTTGTCATGCCTTGAGTTTAATATGTTTAAAAGCTCGGCATACCTTGCAGCGGAAGGTGACTCAGTACCAAGATCGTCAATGATCAATACTTCAACATCAAATATATTGTTATAGGTGGAGTCTTCATATTCAGTTTCTCTAAAACTCTTAATTTTATGTTCGTTTATGGTGTTAAACAAAGAGGATGACGTCTGATACAAAACCGTTCTACTTCTATTTAATAACTCTGCCGCAATACAATTTATCATGAAAGTTTTTCCTACGCCTGTAGGACCACAAAAAAACAAGTTCTTATTATCTACAGAAGCAATATTATCTATAAATTCATAAGCTCTTTTCTTTATATTAAGAATATTACGCCTTGGAGATATTCTTATCCCGTACTTTGCTTCATCAACAATATCAGGATAGTAGCTTTCATCAAACATTGTAAAATTCTCATACATGGCAAGTTTTAAGTTTGACTGGTTATAAAGACTATTTATGTATTTTTGCTTATAGCAAGAGCATTTTTCAGTTTGCACATTACTGCTTATGTATCCAGTATCTTTACATAAAGAACAGTTATACCTAGGCTCAAGATAATCAGAAGGATAGGAGAATTCATTAAGGAGCAAGGTTTTTTCACTCTTTAGCCTTTCAAGTTTGGTATGAAGCTCCTTAATTAAAGAGTCGGCAATATTTGCATCCTGTAAAATCATCTTTGTATACTTGATACCTGTAAATTGAATCTCATTATCAATTTCTTCAATTTTAGGTATCTTCGAATATACTTCGTTTTTTCTATACATCAGTTCGTCGAAGATTTCTTTTTGTCTTTTATCATATTCGTTTTGAATTATAATATGTATATTCCTGTACATAAAGCCTCCAGATAACATTGCCTTAAGCATTTTCGTATAAGCTGTTTAGATAGCCCTCTTCATATTTTCTTTGTTCAAAATTACCCTGCTGTGGAGCAGCGGATGCATTATTAGCTGCTACTTGAGATTTAGCGGAGGTTTTCTTTCTCTTTGCATCATAAACCAATATTTCTTCTTTAGTCTGTAAACCATGATTATACCAATCGGTAATAATACTGTTTATGTAATTGAAGTTAGGGTTTGATTTTGCGGTTGTCTTTCTAAGTGCAATTTCTATTATTTCAAAATTGTACTTATAGTCCATAACCCACTTCTCCACATAGGCATCTTCGTATTCTGTCAAATTTCTTCCGAGCTTCAATTTCTTTACTATTGTTGCACGAACATCTTTAAACTTTTTTTGCTCAATTGAGTAATTATCAAGATCGAAAGAATTACGTATATTTCTGCTTTTCCAGTTTTCGGCAACTTTTTCTATGTACGGTTTTACAAGACCCTTTTGATCAAAGCAGTACTGAAATAGGGCAAGCATTACATCTTCGTCAAATTTATACCTATCAAACCAAGCGTCAATATCAGTGTACCATGAAGGAGACATTACTCCCTGAAAAAAAGCATTATTTATTGTATATAAAATTTCATTACGTTTTTTGTTGGTTTCAAAATTATTAACGGCTTCCTCAGGTGAAGAAGTAGTTTTGAGTCTGTACATCTTTTTTATTTCTTTTTCCTTTAAATCATGGAGAACAATGCCGTCTAACTTCCATGTAAGTACTCCTAAATTTTCAAGGTTTGAAATACATTCCTTAACTACATCTACATTCATACCTAAGCTTTTTGCAAACTCCTCTACTGTGGCGTTTTTGCCATACTTACTCAAAAATAGGCAATAAACGTAAACCTTCAAACTTTCTGCATTCATCAAGGGCATGTACTCAGTGATAAAAATGTCGGGAATTAAAGTGTCAGAGTAAAGGATTGTCTTATATGATTCAAATAACATAGCTACGCTCCCTCTATATGTAGTTTGGAAAACTACCTTTAAATAATCAAAAGCGATTTTATTATATCATATAACTTTAACAAATTGCAGGAATAATAAACCTCATTTATTGTATTCTTGGAGGTTATTCTAAATTTTAAACAATTTATTTCACTGTTACTATATATTATACTTCAATATCTGTGGTGAAGTATTCTAAAAAAAGAAAATAATGTGGTTGATTTTTTTATAAATATATATTATTATAGTATATGTTCGATTTTTGGATGCGCCTATAGCTCAATTGGATAGAGTGTCTGACTACGGATCAGAAGGTTAGGGGTTCGACTCCTCTTGGGCGCGCCAAAAGGCTCTTGGAATATTTATTCTAAGAGCCTTTTCATTTACGCTTCTTTCGAACGAAGTAAAAGAGGCAAAAACGGATGAAATCGATGCCCCGGAGTTTTTTATTTCTTAAGAAGGTACATTGGTTTAAACGGTATATTAGCCCCTTTAAGTTTAGGTTAAGAATTATAGTTGCCTCATATTGCTTGCTATCTAATCAGCCCAATTTGCCCAGCCAATTTTTGCCCAAATACCAATTTATTTATTCTTTGAAAGCACCATATCTGTTTTCTGATAATCGCTAAAAGAACAAATCCCGTAGCTGGCCAGCATAGAGAAAATCGAAATTGCAGGAAAATGGTATCTGCCTGCAACTTCCACTATCATATGAAGAAAGATTATACCTAGGATTATTATCACAAGAAACAAAGGTAATCCTTGATTTTTCTTTAGCACAAGTATAATTCCACCAAAAACACAAAGTAATAGTATAGTGTGATAGTAGAAATTAGACATCTTTACAAGAAGACTTTCAAATTTATAGAAGTCAAACTTTATATCTTCTTGAATAAGCCCTGATTTAATATATAATATGCTTTCATAGTCAACAGGCCAAATCATCGAATGTTTGTTGTAAATAAAGTTTATATTACCTGAAAACGATCTGCTTGTTATTCTATTCCATGAAAGACGTAAAAGCTCATTATGAATTTCTTGAGGGGTTATTCCAGGAGTTTTTTGAATTTCAGTAAGTGTATTTGCATCTTCGGCATTCCACGAACCATTACTTGCATAATTTGAACCTACATATATATTAAAACCGAAAGGATATTTCGCGATTTCTCTACCCACAACCTTTGAAGTGGCTATGCTTACAATAGTTGAAGTTATAAAGTAAGCGACCAAAAGAGAAGACAAAAAAATAGTTTTACTAATAAAAGCACTACCTTTAATTTCTGTTTTTTCTATTATAAATATGAAGTAATATAAACATATAGCAATTAAGACTATTAATCCAAGTGGTCGAATTGTATTAGTAAGACAACACACAACGCCTAAAAAGATAAACTTTATTAAATTCAAAAAAACACTGTTTCTACCATTTAAGATCCTTGTAAACAAATATATACACAAAAGCATTAAAAATGTAAATAGGATCTCAGTAGATACTAAAGCGGTATAAAAAATCTGAGAAGGCCAAAGTGCCCAAATAAGTGCACTAAGAAGGCCGTATCTTTTATCAAAAATATTAGATCCTATGCAATAAATGAGAAGGGAAATTCCACAGCTTAAAAATACATTTAAAAGAGTCGCAACATCGGGAGATGACCCAAATAGCATATAAAAGGGTGCTAATAAAACAGGATAACCTATATAATGTGGGAATAAGGCAATATAACTCCCTCCAGTAAATTCACCTTTTGCAAGGGCTGTAGCAATTATATGATATGTGTTGAAGTCGCTAAGTGGAGTTACTTTTATACAAGCAATCCAAATTAATCTCGGGGTCGCTGTAACAATAAGTAGCAGCAGTAGAACAGGTAATTGTTTGTCAAGCTTTATTTTAAATAGAAATTTTTTACAAATAAAAATAATCACTCCACAGGAAATAGATGCTGCTATTATAAAAAATATAGAGTATATTGTAGGATGTTCTCTAAAATATAGTTTTAAGGGTTTAGTGCGAAGAAAATAAAAAGTGTTAAATAAAATAAATGTAATATACATTAAAAAGATTGAAATCGAAAATATATTTTTTGTCTTGTTTGAAAACATGGCAACTCCTTTTCTTTATCTTGATAAAATATTTCGTTCATATAATAACACATTCTTATTAAATATGGAATATTTGCGATTTTAATGAAAGTGGTTTTATAAAAATTATTTATTTTATAAATTCTCATAGAAACTATAAAAAAAAATTGAATAATTACCGATAAAGTATAGGGAAGAGAATTTACCTAAAAAAATATTTAGACTAGAGGCGGAAATATGGATATAGCAACGATTATTGGGATAATATTTGGACTGTTTTGTATAATTTGGTCAATACTCATTAATAGTGGCCTTCGGACTTTCTATGACTTTGCTTCAATTGTTATAGTTCTTGGAGGAGGTATTTCAGCAAGTCTAATTTCATATAAGTTATCGGAAGTTAAACTTATAATGAAAGTAGTGTATAAAGTATTTATTGGAAAAGAGACTTCTCAGGCCAAAACAATAAAATTATTGGTCGAGCTTTCAATGAAAGCTAGGCGTGATGGCTTGCTTTCTCTTGAGGCAGAACAGGAGAATATAGAAGATGAGTTCTTAAAGGAATCTCTTCAGCTTGTTGTTGACGGCGTAGAACCTGAGGTTATAATTGATTCCATGGATTTGGAAATTGAGAATATGAAATCAAGGCATGATAAAGGCTCGGGGCTTTTTAAAACGATGGCAGCTCAATTTCCAGCCTGGGGTATGATAGGTACTCTAATAGGTCTTATTCAGTTGTTAAATACCCTTGATGACCCTTCAGGTATTGGTCCTGCAATGGCAGTAGCACTTGTAACAACTTTCTATGGTAGTGTTCTTGCAAACTTTATTTGTAATCCTATTGCAAGCAAACTGTCGTTAAAGAGTAAAGAGGAAATACAGGAAAAGAGAATGATTATAGAGGGAGTATTGTCCATACAAGCCGGTGAAAACCCAAAAATACTCGAGCATAAATTAAAGTCGTTCTTATCACCTAGGGAGAAACTTGAATATGATAAATTAGCTGAAGATAAAAATGCAGAAGGAAATAGTCAGGCGAGCTAATAATCTATAAAAGAGGGATAAAATATGAGTAAAGCAAATAGAAGGAGCTTCTCTGAAGATGAAGTTCAAGAAGGAGCACCTGAATGGATGACGACATATAGCGATTTAGTCACGCTTTTGCTGACTTTCTTTATATTGCTTTTTTCTATGGCATCTGTTGATAGTCAGAAATTTAAAGAGGTTGCAATATCTTTGCGTTCAGCTTTTATGAATGTTAGCAATGGTGAGTTATACTATTTTAATGAGGGTAAAGATATCTATAGTGTTTTAGATGAAACTTTGCCATCAGATGTTGGGGACGAAAACACAAATAACGATAATAAGGAAGGCGGAAACATCTCAGCCACTGAGGGTCAAGATAAAGAGGCTACTATTAAACAATTCAAGAAACAAGTAGAGGATCTTATTTCGGATCTTGAGCTTGATGAATATGTGCATGTGGTTGATGACAAGACTTCCATAATACTTAGAATTGATTCTGTTATACTTTTTGATATTGGAAAAGCAGATATAAAGGGGTCGGGTAAAGAAACAATAAAGAAGCTTGCAGAATTAATGAGGCGGCTTGATACTAATATAGTAGTGCAAGGGCACACTGACACTCTGCCCATTAATACTAGTCTTTTCCCCACTAATTGGGAGTTGTCTACAAAGAGAGCAACAAATGTAGTTATCTTTCTTGTTGATGAATGTTCCCTTGACCCTACCCAATTAACGGCAACTGGTAATGGCGAATTTAGACCTATAGCACCTAATGATACAGAAGTGAATCGCCAGAAAAACAGAAGAATAGATATAGTTATTGACAAAGAATAATATTTAACATTTTTTAACCAAATTAAAAGGAGCCTAGGCTCCTTTTAATTTGGTTAAAAAGATAGAATGCTATATTTAAAGCTGTTTTGAGTCCTTGTTTGTTGCAGTAATAAAACATGCAATTCCAATAATATCCTTGCTTGAGTTTGCAATATGTATGGAGTATAATTAAAGAAAAAAGTGAAATGAGGTCTATAATGAAAAATTCAGACATATATGATAAACCAAAGCATATGACCAGTATAGGAGGGCAGGCCCTTATTGAAGGGTTGATGATGATGGGGCCTAATAATGTGGCAATTGCGGTTAGAAAACCCGATGGAGAAATAATAGTAGAAAAGAGGCCGTTGCCAAAGAAAAGCAAGCTTTCTAAATTGCCTTTGGTAAGAGGGGTTGTTGGTCTTTTCAAACAGATGGTTGTTGGCATAAAAGCACTAATGTTTTCAGCGGAGTTTGTAGACCTTGAGGAAGAAGAGGAAGAGGGAAAGGAACCATCAAAGGTTGATCAGTTTTTTGAGAAGGTTTTAGGTAAAGTTTTTGGAAACAAACTTCAGGATGCTTTAATATACATTTCTGTATTTATTTCGCTTATATTTAGTGTTGCACTCTTTATATTGCTCCCAAACTTTATTGCGGGCTTTTTACCTTTTGATAGAAATACAAATTCAGGAGTTATATTGTACAACCTTGTTGAGGGCATAGTAAAGATTATTTTATTTTTCTCTTACATTGTATTAATATCAAACCTAAACGATATTAAGCGGGTTTGGCAGTATCATGGTGCAGAGCACAAAACCATCCATTGTTATGAACATGGAGAAGAACTTACTGTAGAGAATATTCAGAAGTACACAACTAGACATCCTAGGTGTGGAACTTCGTTCCTTTTTACGGTTATGATTGTGAGTATTTTGGTGTTTTCCTTTGCAGGCTGGTATAATGAGGCGTGGAAAAATATGATAATAAGGTTATTGTTATTACCTGTTGTTGCAGGAATCTCTTATGAAATTATTAAGTTTGCAGGAAAAAGTCAATCAAAGGTTGTTCAGTTACTAAATGTACCGGGTTTGATGTTTCAAAACTACACTACCAAAGAGCCTGAGGATAGTATGGTTGAAGTTGCTATAGAAGCAATGAAAAATGTTTTGGAAACAACAGATGAAGGTGAGGATAAATGGTGAAAATTAGGCAAGGTTATTTAAAAACTTTGCTGTTACCACTTCATAGTTAAAATTTTTGTAAAGGATAAAAAGGGAGATTACATTGATATTAAAGGATGCTTTTGCAGAGGGTATTAGAAAACTTAAATTATCAAATATTGATGCCCCGGTAGTTACAGCCGGGGCAATATTGTGCTATATTCTTGGCCGCGAGAGAACTTTCCTTTATTCCCATGATGAGTATTTATTAAGTAATGACGAGTATGAGAATTATTGTGAATGTTTGAAAAGAGTAGCAGAAGGGGAGCCACTTCAGTATATAACAGGGGTTCAGGAATTCATGTCTTTAAACTTTAATGTTTGTCGTAAAGTCTTAATTCCAAGACAGGATACCGAAATATTGGTAGAATCTGTGCTTGAGTATGCTGGTCAAAAGGAAAATGCTAGTATTCTTGATATCGGCACAGGTTCTGGTTGTGTAGCTATAAGTCTTGCTTACTATGGCAAAAATACTCAGGTTATGGGAGTTGATATTTCAAAAGGTGCTCTAGAGGTTGCAAGGATAAATGCTCGAAATTGTGGTGTTGAAGAGAATACTGTTTTTGTTCAGAGCAACCTTTTTGACAATGTTCCTCCTAAGAAATTTGATATAATTGTTTCTAATCCTCCATATATACCTATTGAAGTTATTGAAACGCTTGACAAACAAGTTAAGGACTTCGAGCCGAAAATTGCTTTAGATGGAGGAGCGGACGGTCTTGATTTTTATAGGAGAATAACACAACAATCGGTAAGTTTTTTAGAGTCAAAGGGGCTATTAGCCTTTGAAGTGGGTTTTGATCAGGCTCAAAAGGTTGTGGAAATCATGGAAGTAAATTTTGAAAATATTAAGGTAAAAAAAGACCTAGCTGGGATAGAACGTGTTGTTACTGGGAATCTTTCCAAATAGTAATAATGCCAGATGAGTGGAGATTTTTTAGCAAAATCATTGTTATAGGACCTAAGAATAGTCCGAGCACACCGAAAATCATTAAACCTAAATACATCGAAATTAAAGCTACAAGTGGATGAAGCCCAGTTTGAGAGGAAACAATCTTTGGTTCAATTATTTGTCTTACTATGATAGCAAACAGATATACACTTAAAAGACCTAAAGCTATCCGGACATTGCCGGTAATGAAGTTTAAAATTATCCAAGGAACCATTACAATACCAGACCCCAAAAGAGGTATACCATCAGCAATTGCAGTTAGTAAACCCATTATGACTGCGTATTCAGTATTTATTATAACGAAGCCTAATGTGGATATAACGAAGGTTACAGCCATTATTATTAGCTGGGCTCTAAAATAGCCAAATATGGATGATACGGCACCATTTTTTGCTTTGTAGAAGTTTTTTTGCGAATTGCGAGGTATTTGTCTATATAAAAAATTTCTTATATTATCTTTATCACTACTTATGAAATAAGAAGATAAAAGGACGACGGTGATAAAAATTCCAAGCTTAGGCAAAGAGGATATACTAGTTATAATTGAGCTGGCTACGATAGTTATAACTTCTTCTAATTTTGGTAACAAAACAAGTACATTATCTTTGAAGTTTTCTTGAACACTTAATGGAAGATTGTTATAGAGGGCATTTATCCTTGAATAGTAACTGGATATAAGGTAGGAAATACTAGTTATATAGTTAGGAAGATTACTTTGCAATTTTATAAGTTCTGCATAAATCTTGAAAAGTATGGATATAGCAAGAGTTGCGATAGAACATATGCAAAGTGTAAGTGTTATTACTGTGGAAATTTTTCTGTTTAGATTAGTTTTTTTTTCAATAAAAAGAATAATTGGTTCATTAACTGCAGAAATCACTGTAGCTATAAGAAAAGGGGCTAGGAAAATAAAAACATATTTTATTCCTATGTATAGTCCTAAAAGTATGATAGCAATAACTATTAAATTAATTAGTTTTTTTATGTTGTGTTTAACAAAAGCTTGCATAAATCGTTTGAAGGTTATTCCAAAAATAATTGGTCAACTGTAATTTCAAAAGGTTTGATGGCTTCGTGACCTAAATTATTGTAAATATTATTCTTTGGAATAGCCTAACCTTTCTAAATAATATTACTATAAAATTCTGCAGATAGCCTCCATTTTCGTTAAAGCAAATAAAATGTACAGAAGATTATCGAATTTTCCCCGGCCTATGAATCAACATATATATTTTGCAACATCTATAACCAATGTAAAATTCATTAAAAGATATATAGATTGATTCGCCTTCCTAAGTTTACTAATATAGAGTAAATAGAAAAATAAATAGCCCATTATAATATATGATGCGTCCAAGTATAAAAAAACAATATTTAATTAAAGTGCATAAAATTTTATGGAAAATCAATGAACACTTTGTGTATACAATATTCAATAATGCTTCTATCTGATAAATGTCCAATATTGCATTTGACTTATTTCAGAGTAATAAATATAATTATAGATGTTCGCCTATAAAAGTTTTATTCAAAAGTGAAGAGTGCTTTTCTTAAAGTATAGGAATTTATAAAAAGCTATTTTTGTAAATTTCTATATTGGGGTTTGGAAAGGGGATTCCCCTCTCCCGGTTTAAGGAGGGTGCTCAGGCTGGTCGTTTCGCTACGCTACACCGCTTGTCTATGCAACCTAGGATGCGAAGCATCCGTTGAAGGGAACTATAGAGTTCCCTAGCGAAAAAGATAATTCATGACCGAAGCTATTTTTCTTGACAATGATGTCAAGTTAAGGTGATTACCTAGTCATCACAGAAAACCATTGTTATACTTAAAAAGTTGATTATTTATACTAATTCTAAACTTTCGCTGATATAAAAGTGTACAAAAATTATCGTATAGGGTAAAAATCAAACTACATAGAACTAATATAAAGATAAAATGGGGTTGGATATATGTTGTTTAAAAGTATGTTTAAAGGTGGGGTAAATGCTCCGCATTTTAAAAGGACACAAGATTGCGAAACAGTTAGAATGAAAGTGCCTGAAAAGGTTGTTATCCCTATGCTTCAGCACATTGGTGCTCCTTGTGAACCTTCTGTTCAAAAGGGAGATGAAGTAAAGGTGGGACAGATACTTGGGAACACAGAGAAATTTGTCTCGGCTCCAGTGCATTCAAGTGTTTCAGGAACTGTAACCGATGTGTCGCCAAGGCTTTATGCTGGAGGTGTTTATATCACATCTGTTGAAATTAAGACTGATGGGAAGCAGGAGGTTGATAAGAGCATTGAACCTCCAAAATATTCAACAAGTGAAGAATTTATAGGTGCCATAAGAAAGTCCGGCTTAGTGGGTTTAGGTGGAGCAGGATTTCCAGCGCATATAAAGCTTTCACCGCCACAGGGCAAAAAGATCGATACACTAATTATTAATGCGGCTGAGTGCGAGCCCTTTATCACTTCAGATTACAGAGAGATTATTGAGAATTCTTGGAATGTCCTAAATGGAATTAACATTGTTATGGAAGCACTAAAAATCAACAACGTGATCATAGGTATTGAGGACAATAAGCCACAGGCGATAAAAGAGATGACAAATGTGGCATCTAAAAGTGACAAAGTCAATGTTGTAAAGCTCAAATCCCGCTATCCTCAAGGGGCGGAAAAAATGCTGATTTACGCTACTACTGGAAGAAAAGTTCCTTCGGGAAAGTTGCCTTCCGATGTTGGTGTAATCGTTATGAATGTCAACAGTATTTCATTTATTTCCGAGTATATAAAAACAGGGATGCCTCTTATCAAAAAAAGAGTTACAGTTGATGGTACTGCTGTAAATAACCCCTCAAATTTAGAAGTACTTATAGGAACTTCCCTATCCGATGTATTTGAATTTAATGGAGGGTTTAAAGTTCCGCCTGTAAAGGTACTCATGGGTGGTCCTATGATGGGAATTGCTCAATTTTCTTTAGAGACTTCAGTTCTCAAACATACAAATGCACTTTTGGCATTTGAAGAAAAAGAGGCAGTTCTACCTAAGTCTAGTGCCTGTATAAGGTGTGGTAGATGTGTTAAGGCTTGTCCAATGAATTTACTACCACTTTATTTAAACACCAATGCATTAAAGGAAAATATTGAGGAACTTAAGAAATACCATGTAAATGATTGTATAGAGTGTGGAAGTTGTTCTTATGCGTGTCCAGCAAAGATACATCTTGTTCAGTCAATTAGGCTTGGTAAGACACAGGTTAGACAAGCAACTTCAAAAGGGGGTAAATAATTTGGAAAATAGACTGGTTGTGTCTTCTTCACCTCATATAAGGGGTAAGGCAAACACACAGAGAATAATGTTAGATGTTATTATAGCATTACTTCCGGCAACAGTTGCTGGGATATACTTTTTTGGACTAAAAGCTATTTTGGTTGTATTTGTTACAGTGCTAGCATGTCTAGCTTCGGAATATTTAACAAGACGGGTTTTAAAAAAAGAATCGACCATATCTGATTTGAGTGCAGTAGTAACAGGTTTGCTACTTGCATTAAATCTTCCGCCAACAATTCCCTTATGGATGGCTGCGGTGGGTGGAGTTTTTGCAATTGTAATTGTTAAGCAGTTATTTGGAGGCTTAGGTCAAAACTTTATGAATCCGGCCTTGGTTGCGAGAGTATTTTTGCTTAACGCTTTTGTAACTCAGATGACAACTTTTGTTTCACCGGGTCCAGATGTAATTTCATCGGCAACTCCGTTGTTCCAAATGAAGGAATTTGTAAAGGGAAATGAAGCAAATCTTGCAGGTTATTGGGATTTGTTTGTCGGTAATATATCAGGATGTATTGGTGAGACTTCTGCTATTGCAATACTTATTGGTGCGGCATACCTTTTGTTTAGGAGAGTTATAGGTTGGGAAATACCTATCGTTTATATAGGTAGTGTTGCTTTAGTGACATGGATTCTAGGAGGACAGACTTTACTTTCGGGTGATTGGATATACCATATACTATCAGGTGGTTTGATGCTAGGGGCATTTTTTATGGCTACTGACTACACTACATCTCCTGTCACATTTAAAGGACGTATAATTATGGGAATTGGTTGCGGAGTTCTGACTGCTGTTATAAGGCTCTACACCGGTTATCCTGAAGGGGTATCCTATGCAATATTACTTATGAACATTTGTGTGCCACTTATTGACAGATATACAGTTCCAAAAAGTTTTGGAGGTGAAAAAGCCGTTGCGTGATATAATTAAACCTACAATAGTCTTATTTTTGATATGTACAATAGTTACATTAGCACTTGCACTTACAAACTACGCAACAAAGGATGTAATTTCTGAACAGACCAGAATTCAGGAGGAAAGTGCAAGAAGGGAAGTTTTTTCTGAAGCTGAGAACTTTGAAGAAATTGAGGAGCTAGATTCTATTATTGGAATTACTAGCGAGAATAGACTTGTCAAAAAAGCCTTTAAATGCCTAAAGGCTGAAGAAGTAATAGGAAGAGTTTACTCAATAGAAAATAAAGGCTATGGAGGGACTATTTCAATAGCTGTTGGTATAGACAATAGTGGTAAAACAACTGGAGTTAAGATTATAAGTCTTAGTGAGACACCAGGACTTGGTTCAAAAGTACAAGATGAGCCGTTTATTTCACAGCTAATTGGAATTTCACCAAAAGAAGTATTAACAGTTGTTAAGGGTGGAGGTCCAAAGGAAGAAGAGATTGATGCTGTAAGTGGTGCTACAATATCCTCAAAAGCTGTTATAGAAGCGGTGCAAGAAGCAATAGACATAGACAATAAGGTTAAAGAAAAAGGGGGGGAGTCTTAATGAAAGCAATAAAGACACTGACTAACGGTATTCTTAAGGAAAATCCAGTTTTCAGATTGGTTTTAGGAACGTGCCCTACCCTTGCAGTGACTACTTCAGCTAAAAACGGAATTGGTATGGGACTTGCTACTACAGCAGTTTTGATGGGGTCAAATCTGGTAATATCACTCCTTAGAAAGGTGATTCCAGATAAGGTGAGGATTCCTGCATATGTAACAATTATTTCTGGGTTTGTTACAATTATACAGATGCTTCTTAAAGCATATCTTCCTGATTTGGACAAAGCACTTGGCATATATATACCCTTGATAGTTGTAAACTGTATTATCCTAGCGAGGGCTGAAATGTTTGCAAATAAAAATAATGCTATTCTTTCAATTATAGACGGTATAGGAATGGGAATAGGTTTTACAGTTGCGTTGCTTACAATTGGAACTGTAAGGGAATTGCTTGGTGCAGGAACATGGTTTGGAATTACTATTACCAAAAACTTGTTTGATCCAGCGTTAATTATGATACTTCCTCCGGGAGGCTTCTTAGTATTTGGAATAATTATGGGAACTATTAATAAGTTCTCATCTATGAATTTAACAAAAAATAAGAGCTGTTCATCATGCCCGTTGCCCTGTGGTGCAGCCGGAAAAGGTGAGGTGGATGAGGTATAATGAATAATATAATGTTAATTGCAATTAGTGCTATATTAGTAAATAATTTTGTGTTGTCGCAGTTCTTAGGTATTTGTCCTTTTCTTGGCGTGTCTAAAAAGCTGGATACTGCTCTTGGAATGGGTGGTGCAGTTATATTTGTTATGACTATTTCTTCATGCGTAACAAGAGCAATTTATGATTTGTTTTTAAACCCTTATGGTCTTGGATATCTTAATACCATTACCTTCATATTGATTATAGCTTCGTTGGTTCAATTTGTTGAGGTTGTCCTAAAGAAGTTTATACCTTCGCTCTATAAGGCTTTAGGTATATATCTTCCACTTATAACAACGAATTGTGCGGTGCTAGGAGCTGCACTTATTAATATAGACAAAAATTATAATGTGCTAAACTCCACTTTATATGGATTTTTTTCAGGTGTAGGTTTTACACTTGCATTGGTTTTATTTGCAGGTGTCAGGGAAAAACTTGAGTACAGCGATATCCCTGAGTCACTTAAAGGGTTGCCCATATCTCTTATTGCGGCGTCCCTTGTTTCTATGGCATTTTTAGGGTTTAAAGGACTCTTTGGAATTTAGAGGGAAAGGGTGTTGAAATAATGCTACAGGAGTTATTGATGCCAACATATTTAATTGGTGGCTTAGGACTGATATTTGGGGTTAGTTTGGCTTTTGCTTCTAAGAAATTTGAAGTAAAAGTAGATGAAAAGATTGCAGAAATAAGAGAAATCTTACCTGGTGCAAATTGTGGGGCTTGCGGTTTTACAGGTTGTGACGGTTTTGCCGAAGCTGTTGTAGAAGGTAATTGTAGTATAAATGGATGCCCGGTTGGAGGAGAAGGTGTTGTAAAGGGAATAAGCGATATCTTAGGAGTAGAAGCCGAGTCGGTAGTCTCTAAAACTGCTAGGGTAATGTGTGGAGGCACTTACACTTCTTGCAAGAGTAAGTTTGACTATTCGGGAATAGAGGATTGTACTGCTGCAGCAAATCTTTTTGGAGGTCCTTCTGCGTGTACTTATGGCTGTGTAGGGCTTGGGAGCTGTGTGCGGGCATGTCCTTTTGGTGCAATAGATATGGTAGATGGTCTAGCTAGAGTAATTGAGTCAAAATGTAAGGCTTGTGAAAAGTGTGTTGCTGTATGTCCTAAAAAAATCATTGAAATGGTTCCTAAATGCAATGAGTACACTGTTTCATGCAGTAGTATGGACAAAGGGGCTATAGTTAGGAAAAACTGCAATGTAGGTTGTATAGGCTGTGGAAAATGTGCTAAGGTCTGTCCTAAAGGGGCTATTACCATTACAGGAACGCTAGCAAAGATTAATCCTGAGCTTTGTACTAATTGTGGTGAGTGTATGAAAGCATGCCCTACAAAAGCAATAAATAGATATAAGTGTGTATAATTAAATAAAGTTATTCTATAAATAGCTGCTTAGTAAGTATTTAGAAAAAAGCTAAATTTTTAGAGTATAGAAATTGTAGAAACCTATTTTTGTAAATTTCTATACTGGGGATTGGAAAGGGGATTCCCCTTTCCTGGTATAAGGCGAGTGCTCAGGAGGGTCGTTTCGCTACGCTGTACATCTCGCTTTATTTTAATGTTTTTTACTAACAAGTATTTGATTCCTGCCATTTTTAAAGGACTTTCTTACATCGTACCCTTTCATTGTAAGTTCCTCATAAATTCTGTCGGTTTGATGAAAGTAATTATTTCCTATGTCTAGTATGAACGAATCGTTTGAGTTAAGTTCTGTATAAAGTTTCTCTAAAGTTGAATCAATGTTTAAGTTTTCGGCGTTTATAATTTCAGTTTTATTATTCATTTTCTATCCTCCTCTTTTATATAAAAAAATGTTTAAAACATGAAAAATGGAGTAATATATATTATAGTCAATTATTTCTGTTCTCAGTCAACTAAATAAATCCAAACAATACAGTATAGCGGGAAATAGTATTTGATTAAGACATTATTGCAATCACATTAATTAAGAGTTTTAGGAGCTGTCTATGAACAAATCTAACATAGTGTTGATAGGGATGCCAGCGGCAGGAAAAAGTACTGTGGGAGTGGTTCTTGCCAAATCAATGAGAAAACCTTTTATTGATACCGATTTATTAATACAGCAAAAACATGGAATGTATCTTCAGGACATCATAGATAAGTATGGTATTGAAAAATTTCTTGAAATAGAGGAAAAGGTTTTAATAGAGCTAAAGGTAAATAATCATGTGATTGCAACTGGTGGAAGTGCTATATATAGCAATTCAGCCCTTAACCATTTAAAAAAAGACAGTATCTTTATTTATTTGAAGCTGAGATTTGATGAGTTAGAGGGAAGGCTTAAGGATTTTAAAAGCAGGGGAATAGCTAAGGAAAAGAATAAGACGTTAGTAGATCTTTACAATGAAAGAGTACCCTTATATGTAAGACATGCTGATATTACAATTATTTGCTCGGGCAAGAGTATTGAAGATATTGTTTATGAGATAATTGAAAAAGTTAATAGGTATAAAAATTAGTTGCGATATGTATTCGGATTTATATTTCAGGTTATTTCGAAAATAACAAGTCATTTACCTTTTAAAAAGTTTGACTTAAAAGATGGTATAGGTTATTTTTTGAAAGAACCCTGCAAAAATTATTTAAAAAATTTTTGAAAACATGTATATAAATTCCGAAGTAGGGGCAATAATAATATTGACCTCACAAAATACATTTTGACCCCCTTTACATGGGTTAGTCGCAACGACTAACCCTCTTTTTTTGGAAGTTTTAAAGGAATACTTCATTTTTCAACAAAAGAGTATTAAAAGGCTTTATATTAGAGCAAAAATGTATTACAATATAGTAGTGATTATAAGCTAAGGAGAGGATTAGATGGAGAGAATTCCAAAGCAAAAAGAACCTTTAGTAACACATATTTATACTGCAGACCCTTCAGCACATGTATTTGAAGGAAAGATTTACATTTATCCGTCCCATGATAGGGATATAGAAGTGGAATCAAACGATAATGGAGATCAGTACATGATGGAAGATTATCATGTTTTATCTATGGATGATTTGAATTCTCCTGTAGTTGACCATGGAGTTGCGCTTCACATTAATGATGTTCCATGGGCAAAAAAGCAAATGTGGGCACCCGATGCGGCATTTAAGAATAATACTTATTATTTTTATTTCCCAGCAAAGGACAATGATGACATATTTAGAATTGGCGTTGCTACAAGCAAATCTCCAGCGGGTCCTTTTATTCCACAGCCAGATTACATGAAGGGTACTTTTAGTATAGACCCTGCTGTGCTTGTAGATGATGATGACAAAGCGTATATCTACATTGGAGGACTATGGGGAGGACAGTTAGAAAAATGGCAGACTAGGGAATACATTGCCGATGCTGAAGGTCCTGCTCCAACAGAGCCAGCATTAGGTCCAGTTGTAGCCGAGTTAAGCGATGACATGCTTTCCTTAAAAGAACCTCTACAAGAGATTTCCATTGTTGACGAAGAAGGTAATCCTATTTTGGCTGGAGATGAGGAAAGAAGATTTTTTGAAGCTCCTTGGGTTTATAAGCATAATGGATACTATTACCTTACTTATTCAACAGGTACAACCCATTATATTGTGTATGCAATTAGTAAAAATCCTAAAGGACCTTTTGTATACAAAGGAAGGATCCTTGAGCCTGTTATAGGCTGGACAACACACCAATCCGTTGTACAGATTGGGGACAAGTGGTATTTATTCTATCACGATTCTTCGTTATCTAACGGAGTTAATCAGAAAAGATGCGTAAAATATACCGAGCTTATTCATAATCCTGATGGAACTATAAAAACAATAGAACCGTACAAATAGTAATTAAAATAAAAAAGTTCAAGGTGTACCTAACTCCTTGAACTTTTTTCCTATCCTAAACAAGTGATTAATTTTGTTTAGGATAGTAAGTTTGTTTTATATTTCTAGTACAGTTATATTAAGTTTTCTGGATTTAAACATTTAAGCTCATCAACCACAAAGAGCCCATCCTTCCTAACAAGAATGTCATCAAACCATATTTCTCCCCCACCATATTCAGGTCTTTGTATCAAGACAAGATCCCAGTGAACCGCCGATTTGTTCCCGTTATCACATTCATCATAGCAGCTTCCTGGAGTAAAATGTAGACTTCCCTTTATCTTTTCGTCAAAAAGAGTATCTTTCATAGGTGTTTCAATATAAGGGTTTACTCCAATAGCAAATTCGCCCACAAACCTTGCACCTTCGTCAGTATTGAATATATGATTTATTCTTTCGGTATCATTTGAAAGAGCGTTTATTATCTTACCATCCTTAAACTCTAAGCGAATGTTATCAAAGGTAACTCCTTGATATACCGCAGGGGTATTATAGGTAATAAAACCGTTTACTGAAGTCTTTACAGGAGCTGTAAATACTTCACCATCAGGGATATTCATTTTGCCATCACATTTTATTGCTGGAAGACCTTTAATGGAAAAAGAAAGATCAGTATCTTTTGCAACTATCCTAACCCTGTCGGTTTTCTCCATAATTTTCACTAGATTATCCATGGCATCAGACATCTTTTTATAGTCTAAGTTGCAAACCTTGAAGTAAAAGTCCTCAAAATGCTCAGTTGGCATATTTGCAAGTTGTGCCATAGAATTGTTGGGATATCTTAATATACACCATTTAGTGTTTTTTACTCTAAGGTCAGAGTGGAGAGGTTTTAAATAATGCTCCATATATAATTGCATTTTGTTTTGAGGAACTCCACTAAGCTCAGTTACATTTTCTCCAGCTCTTATTCCAATATATGCTTTCATATCTTTCATGCGAGATATTTCGTATGAAGCGGTCATTTTTATCTGTTCTTCGTTGCAGTCAGTTAATAAAACCCTAAGAAGTTCGTTGTTCTTTACAGTAAGAAAGGGAATTCCCCCAACCCTATAAGCTTGTTTTACCAGCTCCTTTGCAAGCTCGGTACAATTGCCTATGCATTCTATAAGAATATTTTCACCGGGCTTAAGTGCTACTGAATAAGTTATTAAGTTATTTGCTAACTGTTCTATACGGGGATCTTTCATAAAAGTGCCTCCAATTCAATAAGTATTTTCTCAAACACGTTTAGTGCATCCTGAACAGGTTTGGGGGTATATAGGTCGACTCCAGCTTTTTTTAGAAGGTCTAAAGGATATTCGGAACATCCACCCTTCAAAAACTCCTTATATCGGTCGATGGCCGACTGTCCCTCATTTAGAATCATATTTGAAATTGCTACGGCTGATGAAAAACCGGTTGCATATTTATAGACGTAGAAACTGGTATAAAAATGAGGAATTCTTGCCCATTCCATTTTGATAGCATCGTCTACGTTTACTTCAGCTGCAAAGTATTTTTGGTTGAGTTTAAGGTAAACATCGCAAAGAATATCAGAAGTAAGTGCTTTTCCTTCACTTAGCATTTTGTGAGTTTGTTTTTCAAATTCTGCAAACATAACCTGACGGAAAATAGTACCTCTAAATTGTTCTAAATAATGATTCAGAAGGTAGGCTTTTTCTGCTTTGTTGTTTGTATTTTTAAGCAAATGTTCCATAAGTAAACATTCGTTTACAGTTGATGCTACTTCAGCGACAAATATTTTATATTCCGAATATATATAAGGTTGAGTTGTGTTTGTATAATAGGTGTGGAGTGCATGCCCCATCTCATGGGCAATAGTGAAAACATCATTTATTGTGCCCTGATAGTTTAATAGAACGTAGGGATGGGATTTATATGCTCCCCATGAGTATGCACCGCTTGTTTTACCCTGATTCTCAAAGACGTCCACCCATCCGGAATTAAAGGCTTCTTTTAAGTGCCCGATATAGTCTTCACCTAAAGGTACCAATCCTTGTTCGACTAGTTTCAAAGCTTCTTCATAGGGGATATTTTTCTTTGTTTCTTCAACAATAGGTACATATAAGTCATACATATGCAGTTCCTCGAGTTTTAGAGCTCTCTTACGAAGCTTAAGATAGCGGTGGAGTAAAGGAAGATTCTTATTTATAGTTTCTATTAAATTATTATATACATCAGGGCTAATATTATCTCCATCAAGAGAAGCCTCTAAAGAGGAATTGTATTTTTGTGCAGTGGAGTAAAATTTATTCGCTTTCATATTGCCCGTCAAGGAGGAGGCTAGAGTATTTTTATATTTACCATAGGTATCGTAGAGCGCTGTAAAAGCATCTTTTCTGACTCTTCTGTCGCTATTTTCAAGAAATTTTGTATATCTGCCCTTGGTTAATTCAATATCCCCACCGTTTTCATCCTTAATAAAGGGAAACTTTAAATCAGCATTATTGAACATAGTAAATATATCTCTTGCCGTACCTGCCATATCTGATGACAAAGCTAAGAGTTCTTCTTCCTTTTCTGAGAGTATGTGTTCTTTTTGTCTTATGATTTCATTAAAAAACTGTCTATAAACTTTAAGCTCCTCATGGCTGTCTATGAAACTCTCGAGTTTGCTCTCGGGAATAGATGTAATCTCCGGAACAATAAAGGAGATTGCAGCATAAACTTCTGTAGAAAGAGTTGAAGCTCTGTCAGCAAGGGCTTGGTAGATGGAATTTCCATTGTCTTCATCTCTTTTCATTCTTGCGTACACATATATCATGTCATTTAATGCCATCATTTCATTGCTTATTTTGAGGCATTGGAGAAGATTTTCAGGGCTCTTACATAATGTGCCTTTGTATTTAATAATCTCCTGCATAAAGGTTTTTACGGTGTTTACATCATTTTCCCACGTATCAATGGTAGAATACATGTCGCTAAGATTCCATTTGTATTTTTCATCAATATCATCTCTTTTAGGTAGAGTACTTCCGTTTTTATGTGACATTTTGGTGCCTCCTTAATACATATTTTTTGCAATAAATTTTTTGCCGTGATTTTAGTTATTTCAACATATATAGCTTATCATACTATATTATCCAAGAATACAACATATTTATTAGTCAAAGCAAAAAAACAACCTGTGCTATATATCTGTACAGGTTGTAATAAAAGATTTATTAGGGGAGTTAAGTAATGCACTAGGTAATTTTGGTAAATATGCTTAATACATTACTTTCCTGCTACTCAGAGGTTATACATTAAAAACTCTTTTCTGCTAGCATTTTAGCAAAATGGGACATTATTTCGTGCTGCTCACTTTAATGTAGACAAAGTATGATAAAGTATTACAGCTACCTCGGCTCTAGTTGCATAATCTTTTGGTGCAATAATCGTTTTGGTCTTACCGTTAATAATTTTTTCACCGTGCAATAATGCCATGCTTGTTAAAGCATAATTTGATATAATGTTTTTGTCTGAATACTTGTCAAGTATACTTAAATCATAATCAGGCAAAGTATTGCCGGATATTTTCAAGGCTCTAGTCAATATAACAGCCATATCTTCTCTTTTTATATATTCATTAGGATAAAACAAATTATTTCCTATACCTGATACTACACCTAAATTCTTAGCAATTATAACATTTTTATAAAACCAATGTTCAGGCTTAACATCTTCAAAGGTACCTACTGGAGATTTATCGAATTGAAAACTATTAACCACAAGGGTTATAAATTCTGCTCGAGTTATTTTGTCATTAGGTGCAAAAATATTCGGATTTGTTGACTTACCTATAATTATATCCCTTCCAGCAAGGTTTTCAATAGCTTTTTTTGCCCAGGGTACAGAATTTAGATCTTCAAAAGTTTTAGGGAAATGTGTCTGGGCTACTGAAGTGTTAGTGTAATTTGAAACTAAAGAACCATTAAAGGCTTTTACTCTGTAATAATATTCTTTTGCTGCATCAAGGTTTTTGTCTGTATATTTTATTATGTTTGAGTCAGTTCTTGCGATTTCTGCAAAGTTGCCTTCGCTGGATTTTCTTTCGATAATAAACCCTTGTTCACCTGAGGAATTATCCGTCCATTCAAGGTTTATTGCAGAAGATGAAAGGGCTTTTGATGTAAGATCGGACGGAGCTGACAGGTTCTTAATATATATTTCACACTCTTCGCTTTCAGAGCTTAAATAATTAGTTGAGTTATAAGATATTACTCTGAAAGTATATAAAATATCCGGTTTAAGTTTGTCAACCACATAATTAGTTATATTTGGTTTTACACTACCGATTTCTTTCCAGGTATTGTTAAGTTCGGATTTTTGTTCGATTTTAAAACTAGTTTCATCATTAGAGTTGTCCTTCCAGGTTAACTCAATTTTTGATTCTGAAAGGATTGTAGCTGTTAGGTTTGTTGGAGCTGAAATTGTGAGTCCTTCAACCATAACCTCCTTACTGTAATCGGATGTGTAATTTCCTTTTACAGATTTTATCCTATAGGTATAATCTGTTCCAGCTTTTAATGAAAAATCATACCAAGTATTACCGTCATCCGAGGATGGTTTGTCAATAACAACAAAAGGACCATTGCCGATTTTTCTCTCAATAATAAAATGTTCTGCCCCATAGTTTTTCTTAAGCCAAATCAGCCTTATAGTGTTAGAAGAACGCCATTCAGCCTTAAGATCTTGAGGTGCTAGCAATTTGGTGTGGGCAGATACACCAGTTTGTGTATTAGGATACGGTTGGGAATATACATTTTCCTTGATGACCGTCTTAATTCTGTAAAAGTATTGTTGATTATCATCAAGATGAGTGTCACTATAGCTTGTGAATCCTGGAGGAAGGGTGGCTATAATCTCCCAACCACCTTTGCTGCCTTTTTTCCTTTCTATGACAATACTATAGTTAGCTAAATCTTTATATGTCCAACTAAGTTTAATTTCGCTTTCGGATACTTCAGAAGCTATTAATGAATCTGGGGGTTCTCTTAATAAAGATGTCGAAATTGAAAGCTCCTTTGTATATGATTCTGCATTTCCGTAAGGATTATAGGGTATTATTCTGTAAGTATAAGTGTTTTCTATTGAAAGTGTTGTGTCGGTATAAGTAGTAACGTTTGCGGGAACTTGTGCTATTTCAGTGAAATCTAAGGAGTTGGTTTTTCTTTCTATTATGAATCCGAGTTCGTTATTTGAGTCATCCTCCCAATTAAGCGTAACTTTTGAGTAACTTAGTATATCTGCATTTAGCGAATCAGCGGGAAGGGGAGGACCGGTGTAAATGTAGTACTCAGAACTCGAGGCAGAGACATTATTAGAATTAAAAGCCGTAATTCTGTAATAATACCTAGTATCAAGTTTGATATTATTAGTGTCCGAATAAGATGAAATATTACTATCGAGTATCGACAATGTAGAGTAGCTTTTGCTGGATGCTTCCTTTCGCTCAACCTTTAATTTATAGTCGTTTCCTGCAGGATTAGTCCAACTTAAGTCAATTCTCTTAGAACTGACGGGAACGCATTTTAAATCAGAGGGAGAAAAAAGCCTTGTAACCGGATTTGATATGTTACTATAGCCTTTGTAAATATCTGTATCTACACACAATCTATACCTAAAGGTGCCATCGCCTGAAAGGGTGTCAATTAAATAGGATCTTTTTTTATCAAGATTGCGTGAAACAGTTTGCCATGTTCCCCAGGAATCGCCTATATATTCTGAGCGTTCCAATACAAACTTCTCAATATCGGTATTTATATCCCATGAGATTTTAGCGTTTTTATTATCTAAAGTAGCAGTGATAAAAGGTAGCTTTATTGGAGTGATGGTTACGGCAGAAGAATATGGTGAGGTATGACCATTGCCGTCATTTGACCTTAGCATATAGGTAGCCTTTTGGTTTGCTTTAAGAGATTGATCTATGAAAGTGATTGATGTTCCGTTATTAGGTAAATTAGCTATTTCATCTTTGTTAAGATTAAAAACAGAAGTATTGCGTACAGCTTTAGAATTGTTAATCCAAGTCAAAGTTAAGGAATTTCTATTTAAATCCACATAGTATGTTGCTATAGAGGGTGAATTCATCTTTGCTGTTGTGACACTCTTATTTACTGTCTGTATAGCGTTTCCATCCGAGTCTACTGCTGAAACTTCATAGTTATATGTAGTCTCAGGTGACAGACCGGTATCGGAATAACTTAAGAAATTTCTTTCGCTATTGATATCAATGATTTTTATAACAGTATCATTTCTTGAAACTTTATAATAGACGGAATTTGTTACAGACGTCCAGTTTAAGTTTATCTGAGTGTCAGAATTAGCAATTGAATTATCAATATTTAGATCAAATGCAGCTTCTACCGAAATACCAGTAGCTATTAAGCAAGTTAATGCTACCGATATTATCAGTAAAAGTTTATTAAGCTTAATTTTGAGAGTATAGACAAACATGAACATCCCTCGCTAGTATAGATATAATTAGGCTATTTCAAAAACCATAGTTAATAATAAAATAAACTTTTTGAAAAGCTCTATATCTTTTTATCGAAAGATTTCACTTAAAAGTTAATAAGGTGATTATTTATTTTTAATATATTCGTCGATTGCCTTTGCAGCCTTTTTACCGGCACCCATTGCAAGAATAACAGTTGCAGCACCGGTTACTGCATCTCCACCAGCGAAGACACCTATTTTACTGGTTGCACCAGTCTCCTCATTCGCAATTATTCCACCCCATTTGTGGCTGTCAAGACCAGCAGTAGTTGACGTTATTAAGGGGTTGGGACTTTGACCTATAGCAACAATAACCGTATCAATGTCAAGGACATGCTCGGATCCTTTTTTAGCTACGGGTCTTCTTCTGCCCGAGGTATCAGGCTCGCCGAGTTCCATTTCAATACATTCCATGCCTTTAACCCAGCCATCATCAGTACCGACAATTTTTACAGGATTAGTTAGTAGCTTGAAAATAATACCTTCTTCCCTAGCATGGTGAATTTCTTCCAATCTTGCAGGCATCTCCGATTCGGAACGTCTGTATACTATATATACCTTTTCTGCTCCAAGCCGCTTTGCACTTCTAGCAGCATCCATAGCAACATTACCGCCCCCCACAACAGCCACCGAATTGCCCACCCAGACAGGAGTGTCACAATCAGGGAATTTATATGCTTTCATAAGGTTTATTCTTGTTAGAAATTCATTTGCTGAGTATACACCATTAAGGTTTTCGCCTTCTATACCCATAAAACTAGGAAGTCCTGCTCCTGAACCAATGAAAATAGCTTCATATCCTTCATTCATAAGTTCGTCAAGCGTATATACCTTACCAATAACCATATTGGTCTTTATTTCTACTCCAAGCTTTTTAACCATGTCGATTTCTTTTTTTACCAGATCTTTTGGAAGCCTAAACTCAGGTATTCCATACATGAGTACTCCTCCTGGTGTATGAAAGGCTTCAAAGATAGTAACTTCATAGCCCATTTTTGCAAGATCGCCAGCACAGCTGATTCCTGCAGGGCCAGAACCTATGATAGCTACTTTTTTGTTCGATTTTTTAATTTTAACTTCCCTTTGTTGTGCGTTTTTCATATACCAGTCGGCTACAAATCTTTCAAGTCTGCCAATGCCCACCGACTCACCCTTTATGGCTCTTACACATAACTGCTCGCACTGATTTTCCTGTGGACATACCCTACCACAAATTGCAGGAAGGCTGTTGGTTTCTTTAATTTTTTCATAGGCTTCTTCAAACTTGCCTTCAGCCACAAGCTTAATAAATTCAGGTATCTGCACATTGACGGGACATCCTGCTACACAAGGCTTGTGCTTACATTGAAGACACCTTTGGGCTTCTTCCTTCGCCATATCTTCAGTATATCCTAATGCTACTTCAAGAAAATTCTTATTTCTTATATTTGGTTCTTGTTCTGGCATGGATACTTTTTTTGTAGACATATTAGGCATTGCCAGCACCTCCTAATCTGCACTTGTGATTTTCAAGGGAGGTCTGTTCTTCCTTTTTGTACATAAGCTGCCTTCTCATAGCTTCATCGAAGTCAACTTCATGCCCATCAAAGTCGGGACCATCCACACAAGCAAATTTTGTTTTGCCACCTATTGTTACACGGCACCCGCCGCACATTCCAGTACCATCAATCATTACAGGATTCATACTAACTATTGTCTTTATGCCATATTGTTTTGTAAGATTGCTTACGACCTTCATCATAATTAGAGGTCCAATAGCTACTACTAAATCATATTTATTTCCCTCTTCTATAAGCTTTTTTAATACATCGGTTACATATCCCTTATTTCCGTTTGAGCCATCGTCGGTAGTTATAAATACTCTATTGCTTACAGATTCCAACTCTTTCTCTAAAATAATAAGGTCTTTGTTCCTAAAGCCTGCTATAGAATCAACAACAGCTCCTAAACTGTGAAGCTTTTTAGCTTGTGGAAATGCAATTGCTGTACCTAACCCCCCGCCAATAACAGCTGCTCTTTTTACACCATCAAGGTGTGATGCAACTCCTAAGGGTCCGACAAAGTCAAGTATAGTGTCTCCTTCCTCTAAACTGCCTAAGATTTTGGTGGTTTTGCCGACTTCTTGAAAGATTATTGTAATGCTACCCTTTTCTCTGTCGTAATCTGCTATAGTTAATGGTATTCGCTCACCGTCATCGTTAACTCTTAAAATTATAAACTGACCTGGTTCAGCTTTTCTTGCTACCAGGGGAGCGTTTACTTCCAATAGTTTAACTGATGGATTCAAAATTTGTTTTCTAATTATCTTGAACATTCTAAAACCTCCTCGCTAAGAAAGAAACAAAATTTAATCTGCGATTCAAAAAATAGCCTATTTATTATGGTTAGTAAAAGCCTACTAAATCTGAATTTTTTAAAAAACCAATTGAGCAGTTATTTTTATATAAATTATCTTATTCTATTTTACCACCTTTTTATTTTATTTAAGCGTGATGTATATAATGCAAAAGGAAATAATTTCATAAATTAACGGAGCTATTACACCGTACATGTACGAAAAGTGAAATATGTAGTTGTGTGAACTTGCATAATAGGAATGCGAAAATAAAACCCAAAAACCCTAAAAGACGTAGGGGGATCTTGTAACCAACAGGTTGAGGGTGAAAAAATAATAATGATGTTTTTAAATAATAAAAGATAAAATGGGATTTTTAGAAACAATACTTGCAATTACAAAAAATGTTTGATATAATTTCATTATAAAATTCATTGTTTTATTACCTTGTAATTTTCTAAATGAGTTTCGGTAAGGTAGACTTTTCCGAATCAGGATATTTGCTTTGCAAGTTCCTTAAAAGTTTATTTAGGGATATATAGAGTATAAGACATGCAAGAGAGCTATAAGCGTTTTCTTGAGAGGAAGAACAGTTTATTTTTTAGGAGGGGTTTCAAATGAAAATACTAGCTGGTGTTATGGAAAGAGTTATAAAAAGAAATCCTAATGAGCCAGAATTTCACCAAGCAGTTAGGGAAGTATTAGAATCATTAGAGCCGGTTGCTCAAAAGCATCCTGAATGGGTTAAGGGCGGAGTATTTGAGAGAATAGTTGAGCCTGAAAGACAAATTATTTTTAGAGTGCCATGGGTAGATGACAGTGGTGTAGTTCATGTAAATAGAGGGTTTAGAGTACAGTTTAACAGTGCTATCGGACCTTACAAAGGTGGTCTTAGATTCCATCCTTCAGTATATATTGGAATAATCAAATTTCTAGGTTTTGAGCAAATATTGAAAAATTCATTAACTGGATTGCCTATGGGTGGGGGTAAAGGTGGAAGTGACTTTGATCCTAAAGGTAAATCCGACGGGGAAATTATGAGGTTCTGCCAAAGCTTTATGTTTGAACTGGCTAAGCACATTGGGGAAAATACTGACGTACCTGCAGGTGACATAGGTGTTGGCGGACGTGAAATAGGTTATATGTTTGGAATGTACAAGAAAATTAAGAATGACTTTACAGGAGTATTGACAGGTAAAGGATTAAGCTGGGGTGGAAGCCTTGCAAGAACAGAAGCTACAGGTTACGGGCTCTGTTACTTCATGGATGAAGCTATGACACAAATTAAAGGTAAATCCTTCAAAGGATCGACAGTTGTTATTTCCGGTTCGGGAAATGTTGCCATTTATGCAACCGAGAAGGTTAATCAATTAGGAGGTAAAGTTGTTGCATTAAGTGATTCTAATGGTTATATATATGATCCAGATGGAATCAAGCTTGACACTATACAACAGATCAAAGAAGTTGAAAGAAAAAGAATAAGCGAGTATGTTAAATATCATCCGAATGCAAAATATACTGAAGGGTGCTCAAGCATATGGACTATTAAGTGTGATATAGCACTTCCGTGTGCGACACAAAATGAACTTGATGAAGCAGGTGCTAAAGCTCTTGTTGCTAACGGGTGTTTTGCAGTAGGAGAAGGTGCTAACATGCCATCAACTCCCGAAGCAATAGAGGTGCTCTTAAAAAATGGAGTGGTATTTGGACCTGCAAAAGCTGCAAATGCTGGTGGGGTTGCTACTTCAGGTCTTGAAATGTCACAGAACAGCATGAGGTATTCATGGACCTTTGAAGAGGTTGATGCAAAACTTAAAGATATCATGGTTAATATCTATAAGAGTGCAAGCGAGGCTGCAAAAGAATACGGTCAGGAAAATAACCTTGTTGTAGGTGCAAATATAGCAGGATTCTTAAAAGTTGCTGAAGCAATGTATGCTCAGGGTATTGCATACTAGTTTTGAACGTCTATAATAAAAACGAAAGGGTATCGAACCCCTTCGTTTTTGCTCCTTTCATTTCATTCTAGGGAGCGTAATAAAAGCGTGGCTTATTATTATAAGCCGCGTCTTTTAGGATTAAGCTTCTTTCGAACGAAGTAAAAGAGGCAAAAACAGAGGGCTCTACGCCCCGGAGTTTTTATTGGTAAAAATTGCAGTATGAAGTAAGGTGTAAAAATAACGAAATTTGTTTGAGTTTCCCCATTTTTCAATATATTTTAATATAAGACTAAGTATATATAGTCACTTACAATATTGTTGTGCTTGATAGTCCAGTTTGGCTGTGGTCATGAAAGGCTACGGAATTCTACGCTAA
>JAAYPF010000041.1 GCA_012519925.1 Clostridiaceae bacterium | reverse complement strand
TATGAAAATAGATTTTTTGAACCTTACACTTATTATACCACAAATTGACCTAATTATTAAAGTGGAAAGTCTGCTGTGAAACAAACTTTCCACTTTAATATTATTTTTTCAATTCCACATTCTTTATGAAATCATTTTATATCTTGTATGCATCTTTAATCTAATCATATAGTTTTAATCAAAATACCCTTTACGGAGTGGTATAAATTTTAGGTGTTGGCGGTTCTGCCATTCCACTTCCTATAAAGAATCCGGTATGGGGAGGTTGGTTATATGCAGTGTTTTGCCATGCTATTCCAAGTCTATAAATTGGATCGTGCATCAATGTATAGATTCGACGGTTTGTAGTGCTTGTAGTTGTATATATACGTAAGAATGTATTATCCGACGACCTAAATATCACTTCTTCTCTCCAATCTCCAAAAATATCTGCCTGTAAACACGGAGTGGATTTTGTTCCGTTACAGGAAGCACAACCGCTAGCTGTGAGTAATGTTCCCCCATTAAATTTAGTTATTGTTGTACCATCTAAAAGCTCACGGAGCTCATCGCCATCCCACCAAATTGCAAAGTTTATCTGAGATGGACGATTTCCTAAGCTTTGCCCTGTAGAGCTATATAGAGGTGATCCTGCAGCCCACATCTCCATACCTGGAGAAGAAGGCACTATATCGGCAGCACATGCTCTACCACAATCACCAGTGTGGTAATATCTGAATAATTGTCTACCTGTTCTTGCGTCGAGTAATACGGCACCTTTTTCTCCTTCTAGACAAGTCCAAACTTCTAAGCCTGGTCTGTTAGGATCAAGATCACCAAAATGCATTGCATCCCCATGTCCTAAGCCTGTATGCCACAAGCCCTTACCATCATGATCAATAGCCGATGTACCAAGTAAAATCTCATCATATCCATCTCCATCGACGTCCCCTACACTAAGATTGTGATTACCTTGTCCTGCCCATGCTGAATTACCGTAATTATCACTGTCAAAAGTCCACCGGTGTGTAAGTCTACCATTTCTGAAATCCCACGCTACTGCCGTTTGCCTTGTATAATATCCACGGCACATAACAAGGCTTGGACGCTGCCCATCAAGATAAGCTATACAGGCTCTAAATCTATCAACTCTGTTTCCATAGCTATCTCCCCAGTTTGAAACATTACCCCTTTCAGGTAGGTAATTTACAGTAGAAAGTGCTTCCCCTGTCTCCCCACTGAAAACGGTAAGATATTCTGGTCCAGATAATATGTAACCGTTTGAGTTACGGTAATCTGCATTTGGATTACCTATAACATTGCCTTTTCCATCTACGGTTCCATCTGCTGTTTTACACGCAATTTCTGCCTTTCCGTCACCATCTAAATCGTAAACCATAAATTGAGTATAATGTGCACCACCACGTATATTCTTACCAAGATTTATAGTCCACAGCTTTTTACCTTGCAATGTATACCCCTCAAGATATGCAGGATCTGTAAATCCTGAGTTTGCATTATCTTGTGTCGCACCTTCCCATTTGACAACAATATCGTATTGTCCATCACCATTCAAATCTCCTGTGCTGCAATCGCCTGCTTCATATCCGTAAGCAGGAGCCTTAATAGGAATTTGCAAATAATTTTGTCCCCACACAATTGCTGGATTTGACGCCCCATACTCTTGACCATTTAAAACTGGACACACTGTGTATGTTGAACTTGTATTTCCACTCGAATCTACATAATTTGTAGCCCCTGTAATAGGTGAAGAATTAACCTTCATCCCATTGCGGTATAAATTAAAAGCAATGTTTGTAGGGTCAGTTCCTAACATACGCCAACTCAAAAATACACCGTCATTTACTTTTATGGCAACTAAGCCTCTATCCAGTTTTTCCATTTGTCTAGAACCTGCAACAGGTGTTACAGGCCATGTTTGTGGTGCTGTAGGCGTAGGGGTTATAATAGTTCCTGCCATTTCTTCTATTTTTAAGTAATCAACATTTGGTCCACCGTCGGCAGTAATAGCTAGTGCTCTTATTGAATTTAACCCTTGCCTGAGGTTAACAGCTATGCTAGCTTCATTCCAGGAAGTCCATCCGCCAGTAGAATTAAAGTCTAAGCTGTCTGATACTACACTGCCATTAACGCTTATCTCCATTACCCTATTAACAACAGTCCCATTAGCATATCTGAAAGTAAGTTTATATGCCCCGTTTTTAGCAGCATTAACATTCCATTCTATATAACCGCCGTATTCATTATTATAATTGACGTATCCTTCACCTGTGTAACCAGCATTTATAGTCTCAAAGATTGCATTATAATATGTAGATTGTTCTGCTTGATATATCACTTCTTTTGTAGGCGTAGGAGTTGTGAGTGGTTTGCTGTCTGCCGGAAGCTCGGAAATAATGCCTAATAGCAGACTCCTCATATAGGCAAAATCAATGGAATTAATATCATTATCCAAATTCACATCTCCAACTATTTGTCCATTAGATACCGGAAAGTCAGAATTGATGCCTATAAGATAAGTTCGCATCAAGGCAAAATCAATGGAATTTCGCTCGCCATCGCCGTTAAGATCTCCATAGATTGTTGAAACTAATTGAGCACTCTCGACAGAAGAGCCAAAAAATGGCCAAAAACTCAGCAAAATACTAAAAACAATAAAAAACAACAATCCCCTCTTCATTAAATTAATCCTCCCTTTATATTTAAATTTTTCTTTAAGTGTCCTTATAAATTATATACATAAAACTTAAACAGCATATTGTAATAATAACTCTTAAATTCTATAATCAAATTTTAAACTTATCGCCCTATCGTGCGGACTTTCAAAATGTAAATTCCTATACTCTTAGAAATATTGTACATAATTCTATTATACTTTTAGTTTACAAATTAAAACAGATGAAAAATAAAAATAGTAATAAAACTTATAAATTCGCCATACTTTATTCAATAGTAATTTGTCTTTGATTAAAGTTTCTTTTACTTTGCTCAGTTGATGTTAATAACAGCTATACAATTTCTATCCTTCGTAAATACAATACTACTTATATTATATACTAAGTTACCTTTTTATTTAAAGTGATTTAGAAAAAACAACTGACCAATAAGTATTTCAAAAAGCTGATTTTATTGGGTTGTAGCTAATATATATGAATAATGATTTTTTTGAAACAACTGATATGGTTTTCTTCATTATTTTTTGATATAATATAAAAAGAATATATAGAAAATGATTGTTATTTATACTTTCATTAAAATGGGGATTAGTTATGAATATCAGTAAATTGTTCAGAAGGTTTTTAGCATGCTGCTTTGATGTCATAGTAGTTTTCGGTATTTACTTTGTAATAATCTTTTTTATTAAAATATTAAGCGGTAATAATGGTACCACTACATTATTTAAAACAACAAATACAATTTCATTAGACCTTTTAAAGAGCTACACTCATTATATAGTTCTATTCTATTTATTTTATGGTTTTCTTTTTTTGATATACGAACTTTGCTTTTTAGGCTCCAAACTCTCTGCAACGCCTGGTAAGTTGGTATTAAGTTTAGAAGTTGCCTGTTACAGTGGCTCTAATTTCAAAAAACTCTTAATCAGGTCTTTGCTAAAAGTCTTAGCAATCTTAGTCACTCCTCTATCTTTATTGCTCTTTATAGCTTCTGCATTTAACAAAACAAAGCAGTCTCTGTACGATAAATTGACTAATACATGTGTAATTACTAAAGATAATAGAAAACTTCGCGGAGCCAATCCACATATGACCCTTGAGGAATTTTTTGAGGAAATGAAGAGTAGGGGATTACGAATGTATAGCGAACAAAAAGCTTTATCTGAAGAAATCTATGGTTCACCAATACCCTTATCTCAAACTTATTATAAACCAGTTTCTTTTCGTTCAATGTTTGGACTACTTGTATTGGTTATT
>JAAYPF010000040.1 GCA_012519925.1 Clostridiaceae bacterium | reverse complement strand
TTTGACCATGTGCATGGGGTTTGGGTGTAATGCTGCAGGAGTTATTGGTTGCAGGATCATTGATTCTCCAAGAGAAAGGTTAATTGCCATCCTCACTAATGTTTTTGTTCCTTGCAATGGTCGCTTTCCTACACTAATTGCTATTGGCACCATATTTATAGGTGGGACTGCTGGTGGTGCCTTTAAGTCATTAGCATCCACCCTTGCATTAACGACAATAGTTTTATTTGGTATTCTAATGACTTTGCTGGTATCCTACATCCTTTCCAAAACAATATTAAAAGGGATACCCTCTTCTTTTACACTAGAACTACCTCCCTATCGTAAACCTCAGATTGGTAAAATTATTGTCCGCTCGGTATTGGATAGGACACTTTTTGTCCTAGGTCGTGCTATTGCTATTGCAGCTCCTGCCGGGCTGGTAATTTGGCTCATGGCTAATATAACTATTAGCGACATAAGTCTATTAACTTATGCCGCCAATTTTCTTGACCCCTTCGGAAGACAATTAGGAATGGACGGTTACATTTTGATGGCATTCATACTCGGGCTGCCAGCCAATGAAATTGTCATTCCCATTATCATTATGAGTTATATGGCATCAGGATCATTGCTTGAACTAGACAAACTCGAAGACTTGCAACAACTTTTAGTAGCTAATGGCTGGACTTGGCTTACCGGTGTTTGTGTAATGCTATTCTCACTTATGCACTTTCCTTGCGGCACAACCCTGTGGACAATTCGTAAGGAAACACAAAGCATAAAATGGACACTTGTTTCCTTTGCCATACCCACTGCAGCTGGAATTATTGTTTGTTTTATTGTGGCAAATGCAGCACATCTTCTAGGATTTGTATAAATCAATATAACTGTAAAAAGAAAGGATAACCTTAACAATAGATTATCCTTTCTTGAAGTTCCTAAGGTCTTTTTTTGCTTTGCTTTTTCCCGTAACTTGCCTTTCCTTTATTTGATGTGGTTCTTCCAAATCTGGATTTTTCTTCAGTTCTTTTCCCAAAAGCTTTAACTGACTTCCTAGATTTAGCATTTACCGATTTTCTTCCTTCTTGAGCTCTAAGTCTTGTAACACTCGCGGAACTTGTCTTTTTTGCAGGTAATTCATCGTTTCCTATCCTGTGCTTTTTTAGGGTTGTTTTAATTCCTTTTTCAATTAACAACAAGGTTTCACGATCCTTATTAGTAACAAAAGTAACTGCTTTACCTACCTGCCCAGCTCTTCCAGTACGCCCAATACGATGGATATAACTCTTGGCATCCTCTGGAATGTCATAATTAAATATATGTGTCACACCTTCAATATCAAGCCCCCTTGCAGCAATATCCGTAGCAACAAGATACTGAAGTTTTAAACTTCTAAATAGCTTCATAACCTTTTCTCTTTTGGATTGAGGCATATCCCCGTGAAGCTCGTCACAATTATACATTTTCTCTTGCATCGCATTGTTCAGGGCTATTGCCCGCTGTTTTGTGCGACAAAAGATGATTGCCATAAATGGTTTTTCCTCTTCAATAACCTTAAATAGGGCATCTAATTTAGCTTCTTCCGAAGTCTGAATAACTATTTGCTCAATTTCATCTAGGGTAATATTTTTATTTTGAATATGGACATGAACAGGCTTTTTTAAATATTTAGAAGCTAACATTTTAACTCCCCTTGGCATAGTTGCAGAAAAAAGCATAGTTTGACGTACTTTAGACACATCACGCAAAATAAGTCCAATATCTTGAGAAAACCCCATATCCAACATTCTATCTGCTTCGTCAAGCACAAGCATTTTTACCTTCCTCAAATCGACACTCTTTCGACGGATATGATCAATTAAACGTCCAGGAGTACCAATTACAACATGAATAGAGCCTTTTAGCTTTCTAATCTGCTGCTCTACGTCCTGTCCGCCATATGCTGACAAAACTTTTATTTCTGTATTTGCGATAAGTTTTTTGATTTCAGCTGTAATTTGAATTGCCAATTCTCTTGTTGGAGTCATAATAAGAGCCTGCACAAATGAATCTTCCACTTTAATACGCTGTATAATTGGCAGCAAAAATGCAAGAGTTTTTCCAGTACCAGTGTGTGACTGTGCAATTATGTCATTTCCCTCTAGCAATACAGGAATAGATTTCCTTTGAACTGGTGTTGGCTCAGTTATTCCATTTTGTTTTAAAATATTAACTAATTCATTATTAACGCCTAAAGCGATAAAATTTTCACTCATGTAAATAGCCTTCCTTGTTTTTTTGATATTATAACATTATTTTATTAATTTAACCAGTTAGACCATTTTTAATAGGGGATAATGTATCGTTGATAAACTATGTATGGGGTGCATGAAATTTTGTGGAGTTTTAGAGGGCTTTGTAGGTACATCAGGTACTCGCCGTCATGCAAATGCATATTCTTCCAAGAACTAAGCTACAAGCCCAAGAGAATGTACGACTTGCTACGGGTCGAACAAAAACTTCGGGGCATCAAGCCCCTTCGTTTTTGCCTCTTTCACTTCGTTCGAAAGATGCGTAAACAAAAAAAATTTGCATAAAAACAAACTTTTTTAGACAAATTTTGTATCCACTCTTTTTAGAGTCATTTATTGAATTATATATTTCATTATAATCTACGCACTTATTTTAATTTTATTAATAACTTCACCAGCGTGACTTTTGGATTTGAATATATTTGCATATACACCGCCTATTACTAGACCACCTACAAGATTACCTAAAGTCACAGGTATAAAATTACTAAGAATCCCACCTAGCGTGAAACTAGAAAGCACATCGGATGGTATAACCGATAGTAGTTCATATTTGCCACTCATAGCTGCAACTAAACCAGCAGGTATATAGTACATATTTGCAACTATATGCTCATATCCGCCTACAATAAATAGAACAATAGGAAACAAACACGCAAGCACTTTACCACCAGTGTCCTTAGCAGAATACATCATCCAGACTGCTAGAGAAACCAACAAATTACACAATATACCTAACATGAAGGCTTGAATAAAAGGGTACTCGAGCTTATGTGCTGCTTTCAAGATCAACTTTTGACCTACAATGCCATTTCCACTATTTAGAACTCCAGAGCCTTGTATTAGAAAAACAATGAATAATGCTCCCATTAGGTTACCAAAAAAAGTAACAGCCAGATTTTTTGCCATCTTTAAAGCAGTAATTCTTTTTTGTAAAACCGCCAATATCAACAGTACATTTCCTGTAAACAGGTCTCCTCCTGCAACTATTACCATTATCAAACCAGCAGCAAATACAAGCCCTGCAACAAGGCTAGATATACTATAATTATCTATAGTGCAAGAAGCAATTAAACTTCCTATAGCTGCAAGGGATATAAACATCCCTCCCATAAAAGATAATAAAAAACTTTTCTTAAAACTGTTCTCAGCCTTCTTTACCCCTGTTTCCACTGTATATTCTTTGATTTTTTCAGGACTCAAGTAATTCTCCATATCCAAAATTCACCCTCTTAATATACTTTTCATAACGCTCTAGTCTATTTCAGAATGTAAAATCAAATCATACCATATCTTTCAAAAATATTCCTTACCCTATTTATAGAATCCTTTGTAGGTTCACGCGTACTTCCTAACGCATATTGCAGCCCTAATTGCTCCCATTTGAATTCACCCATTTTATGAAAAGGCAGTATTTCAATTTTCTTTATAACCGAGAACCCACTTAAATATTCAGCCATCCTTTTTATTGCCTCTTCATCATCGGTCAAGCCCGGAACTAAAACATACCTTATCCAAATGTCTTTATTATGTTCTTGACAATATTCCAGCATTGCTAAAGTATTTTCATTGCCCTGACCCGTTATTTCCTTACACTTTTCAGTATCTATATGCTTTATATCCATTAACAATAAATCCGCTTCATTAATAGCATTTTTACAAGCTTCAACCGGTATTATTCCCGAAGTATCAATGCAGGTGTGTATTCCATTATCACGGCAAAGCTTTAGTAGTTCTGCTACAAAATCAGACTGCAAAAGAGGTTCACCGCCTGAAACGGTAACCCCTCCAGTTTTTATATAGTTCTTATATTTTAGGATATCTAAAAACACATCCGTCGAAGACATTTTTTTACCTTTCTGACACCCCCAGGTATCAGGATTATGGCAATATTTACATCTTAATGGACAACCTTGAAGGAAAACAATATATCTTATACCAGGTCCATCAAGCGTACCAAAGGTTTCGACCGAATGTACATAGCCCATTATACTCATAACAACCACCTTTATTATCAAATTCGCTCATGGAAGGTCCTATTAATAACATCCATTTGCTGCTCTCTAGTTAATTTTATAAAGTTTACTGCATAACCAGAGACACGTATAGTTAATTGTGGATATTTTTCCGGGTGATCCATCGCATCTAAAAGCACTTCCTTATTAATTACATTGACATTAATATGGTGACCTTCATCACTAAAGAATCCATCCATTAAACTATATAGATTTTGTACACGCTCCTCTTCTCCCTTACCAAGGGCACCGGGAACTATTGAAAATGTATAAGAAATACCATCCTCGCTGTAGTCAAAAGGAAGCTTCGCCACAGAAGCCATTGATGCAATACATCCCTTTGTATCCCTCTTGTGCATCGGATTTGCTCCTGGAGCAAAAGGTTCACCATATTTCCTACCGTCCGGTGTACTTCCAGTCTTCTTTCCATATACGACATTCGACGTGATTGTCAATATCGACATAGTAGGCTTACTATTCCTATAAGTTTTATGTTTGCTTAGCTTGTTCATAAACCCTTTTACAAGGTCTACTGCTATGTCATCTACTAACGAATCGTTGTTTCCGTATTTAGGAAAATCCCCTTCGATTTCAAAATCCGTAATAAGACCATTTTCATTTCTAATAGCCTTTACTTTTGCATACTTTATAGCTGAAAGTGAGTCAACTACAACAGATAATCCGGCTATCCCACAAGCAGAAGTCCTCAAGATTTCTTCATCATGAAGAGCCATTTGTATTCTTTCGTAACAGTACTTATCGTGCATAAAGTGAATAATATTCAATGTGTTTATATAAAGTTTGGATAACCACTCTAACACAAAATCAAAACGTTTTACAACCTCATCATAGTCAAGATACTCAGAAGTTATAGGTTCTGTTATGGGTCCTACCTGCTCCCCATTTATCTCGTCTTTTCCACCATTTATAGCATACAATAAAGCCTTCGCAAGATTGGCTCTAGCACCAAAAAATTGCATCTGCTTTCCTATTCGCATAGCAGAAACACAACATGCAATACCATAGTCGTCACCAAACTTTTCACGCATAAGATCATCATTTTCGTACTGTATAGATGAGGTTTGCACTGAGAGCTTAGAACAATATCTCTTAAAATTCTCAGGTAAACGCACCGACCACAACACTGTCATATTAGGCTCTGGAGCCGGTCCAAGATTTGTTAGCGTGTGAAGGAAGCGGTACGCCATTTTAGTTACCATATGCCTTCCATCTAACCCAATCCCTGCAAGCGACTCAGTTACCCAGGTAGGATCCCCGGAAAAAAGCTCATCATAAGCTGGTGTTCTTAAAAATCTCACCATTCTAAGCTTCATTACAAAATGGTCAACCATCTCTTGAATCTCTTCCTCGGAATATCTTCCTTCCGCTAAATCTCTTTGAGAGTAAATATCTAGGAAATTAGATACACGTCCTAAACTCATAGCTGCTCCATTTTGTTCCTTTATAGCAGCAAGATATCCGAAGTAAAGCCACTGTATTGCTTCCTTTGTGTCGTTAGCAGGTTTACTGATATCGAAGCCATAACTTGCTGCCATCTGCTTTAATTCCTCAAGTGCACGTATCTGCTCACTTAGTTCTTCTCTTTGCCTTATAACAGTTGAGTCCATTATGTCAAACACATAGTTCTTTTTTGCTTCCTTTTTCTTTTGAATCAAAAAGTCTACTCCATAGAGTGCAACTCTACGATAATCACCGATAATTCTGCCCCTGCCGTAAGAATCGGGAAGTCCTGTTATAATTCCTGTATGTCGGGCTTTTTTCATTTCATCAGTATACGCATCAAACACACCATCATTATGAGTTTTTCTATATTTGAAAACATGATCCATTACAGGGTCCATTTCACGCTCATAAGCTTTTAATGATGAATGCACCATACGTATGCCACCAAAAGGCATTATTGCCCTCTTTAGCGGTTGATCGGTTTGAATACCTACAATAGTCTCAAGTTCCTTATCTATATATCCAGCTTGATGTGCACTGATTGTAGATATGGTTTTAGTATCTATATCCAATACACCACCACATTTTCGCTCCTTTTCCATAAGAAGGCTTACCTTTTCCCATAGCTTTAGCGTTTTTTCCGTAGGACCCTTAAGAAAGCTCTCATCACCATCATAGGGCGTATAGTTTTTTTGTATAAAATCTCTGACATCGATTTCAGTATTCCATTTTCCTTGTTCAAAAATTCTACTCATTTAATTTACCTCCTTGTCATACCCACCTAATATTCTACTCTTAGATATTTTTAATACACTAGTTAATTTTATTTATGGCTTCCATCAATATACTTTTTAATAAACTTCGAATTTGATTCTTAAGTGCCTATTTTTAAGTTGTGAAGACAATAAGTATTGTATACAATATACATATTACCACAAAATCTTATTAATAAACAGATACTTTTTGAATTTATTATTTTCAAAAATAATCCATACGGTAAATCCCACTTAAAAAAACTATTACTATCTATTAAATAGGACTATAAAATTAGGTATAATGAACACAAAACAAACTGAAGGGTTCGAATATCTATCTAAACATATATTATTTCTTTGCCACTAGTTAAACACTACTTGTTATTCCACTCAATTAAGTTTATAAACACACAAATATGCAACGACTTTGTGAATTTTACAATAAAAAAGGAGGAACTTAAGGTATAATAAATATTACCACTATTATGAGTCTTTTGAAGGGAGGAATTGTTTACTTGATAATAGGGCAATAACCCAAACTGCTTTTTTGAAATACCATAAGAAAGATAAGCGTTAAAATTTAGGAGGAAAAATTCATGAGGATTAAAAAGACCAAAAATGTAAAAGTACTTTTTTTACTTGCTGCTTTTGCTTGTGTTTCAATATTTACACCGGCTTTGCCTGTAAATAGTGCAGCAAATGTGCCTTATAAATGGGACAATGTTAAGATTGGCGGTGGTGGCGGTTTTGTTACCGGAATTATTTATAACCCAACCGAGGAAGGTCTTGTTTATGCACGAACCGATATGGGTGGTGCTTATATAAGAAATAAGCAGACTTTAGAATGGGAACCTATTACCGACTGGGTATACCCCGATGAATGGAATTTGCTTGGTTGCGAAAGTTTAGCTACTGACCCGGTAGAAACAAACAGAGTCTACATTGCAGCCGGTACATATACAAATAGCTGGACATCAATGAATGGATATATTCTACGTTCGGAAGATTACGGCAAGACTTGGGAAAGAACCGAACTACCTTTCAAGTTTGGAGCAAATATGCCTGGTCGTTCGGTTGGTGAACGTTTAGCAGTGGATCCAAACAGCAACAACATATTGTATTTTGCCGCAAGAAGCGGTAATGGTTTGTGGAAAAGCACAGACTATGGTAAAACCTGGGCGAAAGTAAGCAGTTTTACAAACGGAGGAAATTATGTTGAAGATCCTAATTTTGAGTATACAGCTGATAACTTGGGATTGTGCTTTGTAACCTTTGATTCGGACAAGGGTACTAAAGGAAGTCCAACAAAAGATATTTATGTAGGTGTTGCCGATAAAGAGAACCCTCTATATGTCAGCCATGATGCAGGTAAGACTTGGGAACCTGTTGAAGGACAACCCACCGAGAGCACTTTCAAAAGACACAACGCTGAAGCTTTAACTATTGGAATTCCCCATCATGGAGTTATAAGTAAAAAAGGTATTTTATATGTTACATATGGTGATAGAGGTGGTCCTTATCAGTGCCAAGATGGAGCCGTTTATAAATATGATACAAATACAGGTGTGTGGACGGATATCACTCCTCCTAGCGGTTCCAACTGGGATGGTTCACCTAAATATGAAAACTATTACGGATTTGGTGGCTTAAGTGTGGATGCACAAAATCCGGATACCCTTATAGTGACATCCCTTGAGTGCTGGTGGCCGGATGACATTATTTTCCGTTCAACCGACGCAGGTGAAACTTGGGATCCTATTTGGGAACATGGAGATTGGCCATCAAGAGAATTGAAATATACCTTGGATATATCAAAAGCACCTTGGCTTGCATGGGGTAAGACAACAAACGCTACAAAGGGTGGATTAATCACTGGTATGGAAATAATGGACACTCCTTCACCAAAACTAGGTTGGATGATTGGTGATATAGAGATTGATCCTTTTAATTCGGATGAAATGATGTATGTTACAGGTGCTACTATTTATGGGACAAAAAATTTGACAGACTGGGATAAAGGTAAATATATAAATATTGAAGTTATGGGAATGGGAGTTGAACAGACTGCAGTTTTAAATCTCATTTGCCCTCCGGTTGATGGAGTAGAACTAATAAGTGGCCTTGGCGATATATGCGGCTTTGTACATAAGGATTTAGAAAAAGGTCCCGACATGATGATGGAGAATCCTGTATTTACCAACACTACAGGTTTGGATTATGCAGAACTCAATCCAAATATTATCGTAAGAGTAGGTGCTAAGGATAAAGAGCAATATGAAATGATAAAAAAGACTGTTGCGATGTCAAAAGATGGAGGTGCAACATGGTCTGAAGTCCAACCAAACGTTAGCTATACCTTCCCTGCCACCTCTGAGGATGATATCGTACAAGGTGGTACTGTAGCAGTAGCAGCTGACGGTTCAACTTTTGTATGGTCAACAAGTACCAGTCAGGGAGTTATTTGTTATGTAAGCGGAGGCTGGAAGGCTGTCAGTACTCTTCCTGCCGGTGCAAACATTTGTTCCGACAGAGTTAATCCAAAAGTATTCTATGCTTACGCAAAAAATACGTTCTATGTAAGTAATGATGGTGGTCTAACCTTCGAAGCTGTCAAAACAGGCCTTGATTCAGCTACTGCCAAAATCAAAGCCGTTCCTGGTAAAGAAGGTCATGTATGGATCCCCGGTCCATCTACAGGTCTTTCATACACAACGGACGGTGGTAAAACAATAACTAACGTTAATGGAATTAATCGATGTGATGTAATTGGGTTTGGTAAAGCTAAAGCCGGAGAAGATTATCTTGCTATTTATATGTGTGGTGAGATAGACGGATTATACGCTGTTTATCGTTCCGATGATATGGCTAAAAGTTGGGTAAGAGTTAATGATGATCAGCATCAATATGGTTCTATAAATTACTCAATAACAGGTGATTTAAGAGTTTATGGACGTGTTTTTGTGGCGACTAATGGAAGAGGTATTGTATATGGGGAACCTACATCTGGTACTGTAACGACACCAAAACCTACTATTGCTCCAACACCTACACCTACTGCAAAGCCTGCTAGCAAGGGCGATATAATTATAGACGAAGAAATCAATTCCCTTGATTTTGCAGCTTTAAGATTGTATCTCCTTGGTATGAATACTCTTTCCGAAGATCAATTGATTAATGCTGATGTTAACAATGATAAAGAAGTAAACTCTATTGATTTTGGGTTACTAAGGAAATATTTATTAGGATTTATCGACTCATTTTAACCATACCAATAGAAACTTAGAACTTAATTTAATATCATAAAAAACAAAAGCGAAAGTCAGCGCTAAAAACGCTGGCTTTCACTTTTGTCTTTTATTTGAAAATGATTATTACGTAGTACAAAAATCTACTTTGATGAAATACTTTTACTTTCCTCCAATAAATACTCCATCTTGATTCTACTTAAAACATCTGGTTCACCATAAGATACCAAATGAATCCAAAATTGTTGCCCGGCTTGACGTATATTTACTGCAACATTTTCCGGTATTTGTCCCGGAAGAAACTCTATTAATTTAGTTGCATTTGTTCCATAATATGCATAATGCCACTCATTTTCAAATATCGCATTTTCAGTATGTGTAAATCTTTTTGCTCCTGCACCTCTAACCCAAGCAATCTCAACAATATCTGGTCTAACAGAAGTAACTTCACTAGTTGTAATCACTTTCCAGAAACCAAATGAATTTCTTGACATACAAGCTAATATTATTTTGTGTTCTTTTGAACTGGTTTTTATAACTTTGAACTCACCAACTGCACTGTCATAACTATGTTCAATAACCTCAACATCGTTTGTGTTAAAGCCAGCCCTAATAAGTGCTAATGAAAACCCACTTGTATGAATAAGAAAAAAATGATTATTAAAATTGCAGCTGTTAATATCACACAAATAATTCTTTTCATAGTAACACTCTCCTCGTTTACGTTTTTCATAATGATAGGCTGGTAAGTATTCATCTAAACATTTCATAAAAACACATTATATCAATCAGTTTCAGTTTGCTAGGAACAATTAAACCATAACACTTTCTGAATTAAATAAATTCTGTGGCTAGCAGTATAGATTGTATTATACTATCAGTGTTATAAGCACAGTTGCATATATCTGTCATAGAAATTCTCCCTTAAACTAATACCAACTACCAATGTCCTTAGGGAAAATATCAAAACCTAGTGCAACTAAGCCAATTTTTCAACCTTAAAAACAATAGCCAAAATATCTATACTATATTATTAGCTGTACAAAAAAAACAATATGTTCGTAGCCGATAGATGTTATTGTTTCCGCCACATAATACAAAAGATTATAATAACTATTATTGTAAACAGCAATACTAACAATTATCTAATATCGACTAATAAAGCATTTATTTCTCCTCCCATCTTTTCTTTCTCTGTAAAATAAATAGCAAACATTTATTAACAATCACTCTTTATTTCGCAGATACTATGTAAATTATTTTATTATTTTACTTTTCTTACACATCCCAAAATTGAATCATGAATCAATATAATTAGAAGAGTATTACATTTTTTATATTATTTCAACTAAAGCATAACTAATTTAATGATTTATGTCCAAATACCTCTATAATTTTCTTGTTTATTCCTCTTTTGTCACTTATTCTATTTTCTTCGCCTCCATAGCCAATTGATTTGCAGCGTTCATTCCGCTTTGAAGTGCACCCTGTATCCAACGGTGAACTGCCGAAGTATGGTCTCCTGCCATAAACACTCTGTTATCATACTCAGGCAAGGCCATCGCATAAGAAAACAGTTTTTTCTGCTCAGGAGTATAAAAGGGCAATGCCCCCCTAGACCACAGATTTTCGTTCCAATCCATAGTTTTGAAGTCAACTGCTATAGTGTCTAAGTATCCACTTGGTAATCCATGGACTTCTTCCACCTCACGCTTGATTTCCTCATTGCGAAGTGCCGGGCTAAGATTTGCCAGTCTTGTAGAATCAAGGCTGTAATTATATGAAGCTATCATAACCCCAGGCTCCCTAGCTAAAAGCTTTTGGTCTTTTTGTAATAAGTTCAAATTGTTGTAAAGGAAGCTCCGCTGCATGCCCTTAGTCTCCTTGTTACAGTACTTAGAATGATCTGACGGATACCACAAGGTAGTAATAGGAAGATCAGTATATGAACCACCCCCGATTATCTGCTCCTCTGGACCACCTTCCTCCCAAAAGCGTCTGTTGCAGAGCATAAGAGTTTTTTGCGAGGCTATATAATTTACTTCTCTTATTGCCTGCATTTTTAGTCCACTGAATAGTGGATTTATATCAATTGTACGAAGAGTTGAAAAAGGTATGGCACAAATAACATAGTCAAAATCTTTATATATGGGATTGACTCTCTTTTTATTATTGTAAGCGAGTACTACTTTTCCGGTGCCCCTATCCCTGTATATTCCCGAAACCCAGTTTCCAGTTTTTATAGTAACCTTCCCGAGGTTATGTAGTGGTATCCCAGGATAATCCTTTGATGGATTTGGATTAATCAATGAATTATACATTGTGTAGGGAAGTCTTGAGGTTCCACCAGGGATTTCATATAGAAAGGAAAGATTTGCAGGGTAATTTGCTTGTGCTATATCAATATAACTGTTATAAAGATTCTGTCCAGCTAGCGGAGACATACTTGAAATCAGATCAATTGCACCTTTGCTTAGTCCTAAAGACTCCATTATTTTTCTGTTACTTTGAAAATCCCAGTAGACAATGAAGTCATTATAGTAGGGCTTAATCTGAAGTAGTTCACTTCTTTGCTCAGAATTCGCAGGAAGGAGGGGACTTTCCAACCCGTAATAAACCAACTGTTGCCAAGGAGTACTTCTTTCCCACTCCGTAAGACAATACTTAGGGTATATATATTTCATTACATTTCTGCCCTCTGCATCATTTCTTACACGTGTGTCCTTAAGATATATAAAAGCATTTTCATTTGTTTGGATAAAGGGTCTGGTGGGAATTTTAAATAAGTTTATGTAATGCCATACCGTCTCATGAGAAACGGGTATTCTCATCGCACCTAATTCTCCGTACAATTGCTTACTTTTATCAAAATAATACGTATAAACCCTGCCTCCAACACGGTTCTCTTCTGCTTCAAATACAGTTATGTCCGCACCTGTTTTTCTTAATTCAAAAGCAGATGCCAGTCCTGCCATACCTGCTCCAATTATCCCTATCCTTACTCCACGTAGTTCTCCGCACCTAACAATTGTCGAAATATCCTGAGGTGGTGAAGTCAAATTCTTGATAAATTCAAAATCTTCCGGTCTCCCCTTCTGATATAGGGCAAACAGTTCAAGCATATGCCTTTGAGTATCGGATGGATTATCGGGTTGTGGCGGCATTTCAGTAAAATGTTCATACATGTTGTATATACCAACAGCAGGTATTACATAGTCATATTCCAAATTTATAGTATTAGTGTTACTGTCTCCAAATACTGTCTTCTTCCATTCTCCATTGATAAATACTGCTAAATGGTGACAATTAGTCCCTTTTGCAGTTATTTTTATTGATTCTCCACGCTCAAGCTCAGTTTTAGCAGTAGGGGTAATCAAGGTAACCTCTGGGTTCTCCGTATAGAATTTATTATTTTGTAATATATATTTATAACTCCAACTATTTCTGTCAGGCTGTGCGTTTTCCTCATCCCATGGAAGCGACAGCTTTTTCCATGTATTTTTACCTACTTTACCGTCGTCCGGTGGTATATTATTCTTCTGAAACTTTTTAACTGCTGCCTCCGTGAGACTTCCATAGGTGCCAAACTCCACATAGGTATTCGTATTTGGATTTATCGGCATTTTCAACAATCCTAGTGATACTAACATTTTTTGCAAAACAATGACGTTATTTTCAATATTGTTTCCATCTAGCTTCAGCACCCAAGGAGTTTTGTTTGTATCCGAAAGTGATACCTGTGTATAATTCCCTTCCAATAAAAACGCTACTAATGGATTAACATCGGTTTCTTTGTAAGATATTGGTCCGCCTGCATAATACCCTACTGTATTTCCTATTGCTAAACCAATT
>JAAYPF010000039.1 GCA_012519925.1 Clostridiaceae bacterium | reverse complement strand
ACTTCCTAAAGAACTTAAGGAAAGACTTCCATTGTGTGCGTAAGGACAGAAATTACGATACTTGACTAAAGCCAAATATTGAATTTTCAAGGTGCATATGGATTATTGATGTGCGAAGTTTAAGTTAGATAATTTTTAAAATTATAAGGCTTTATAATTTTTTTTTGCCATATAATAATACGGAGGATAAAACTGGGAGGAAAGTATTTTGAACATAAAGTTAAATAAATTTAAAGAGAATATTAAAGGAAAAAGTGTGGCAATCCTTGGAATAGGAATAAGCCACATTCCTTTAATTAGATATTTAGCTAAGCTTGGAGTTGACATCACTGCCTTTGATAAGTCTGATGAAAGTAAACTTAGCGATGTAATAAACGAATTTAAAGATTTAAATGTTAAGTTTAGTGTCGGTGATGATTACTTAAAGAACTTAGTTGGATTTGATATTATTTTCAAGACTCCAGGGATGAGGTTTGATTTACCTGAAATAGAGGATGCTAGAAAGAAGGGGGCACAAGTTACTTCTGAAATGGAAGTTTTTTTTGATGTTTGTCCTGCTCAAATTTTTGCTGTTACGGGAAGTGACGGAAAGACTACGACGACAACTCTTATATACAAAATGCTAAAAGAACAGGGTTATAACTGTTGGCTAGGAGGCAATATTGGAAATCCTTTGCTTGATAAGATTGATGAAATAAAAGATACAGACAAGGTTGTATTAGAGTTAAGTAGTTTTCAACTTCATACAATGACTTCAAGTCCCCAAGTTGCAGTTGTTACAAATCTTTCACCAAATCATCTTGATATGCACAAATCAATGATGGAGTACATAGAGGCCAAAAAAAATATATTCTTGCACCAATCAGACAATGATAAGCTTATTTTAAATTTTGATAATGATATAACTCGGAACTTTATTAAAGAAGCTAAAGGAAAGACTGTGTATTTCAGCAGGGTGAACAATATTGATTCAGGGGCTAAAATGAACGGAGAAATGCTTGTATATAGTAGTGGAAAGGATACAAAAGAGATAGCAAAAGCCAGTGATGTTATAATTCCGGGGGTACATAATATTGAAAACTATCTTGCTGCTATTGCAGCTGTTATAGATTATGTGGACATTGATGCAATAAAGAGAGTTGTTACAACTTTCAGAGGTGTAGAACATAGGATAGAACTTGTTAGGGAACTAGATGGAATAAAGTTTTACAATGATTCTATTGCAAGTAGCCCTTCAAGGACTATTGCCGGCTTAAATTCCTTTAAACAGAGGGTTATACTTATAGCAGGAGGCTATGATAAAAATATACCCTATGATGTCTTAGGAGATGTGCTTGTTAATAAAGTTAAATGTCTTGTGCTTATTGGGCAGACAGCACCTAAAATAGAGCAGGCACTAAAAGATGAAATTAATAAAACAGGAAAAGGAAAGGATATTATTGTAGTACGGTGCAAGACCATGAAAGAAGCTGTTGAAAAGGCATATGAAAATGCAAAATCAGGAGATATAATCACTATGTCACCGGCTAGTGCAAGCTTTGATATGTTTAAGAACTTTGAAGAAAGAGGAAACCTGTTTAAAAATATTGTAAATTCAATGTGATGTTTTGAATAATTAGGTGTAGTAAATAGAAAAGATAGACTTTATAGGTCTATCTTTTTTGGTGGGAGGAGATGGATTCGAACCATCGAAGTCAGAGACAACAGATTTACAGTCTGCCCCCTTTGGCCACTCGGGAACCCTCCCTTATTAAATTGGTGCCCAGAGCCGGAATCGAACCAGCGACACGAGGATTTTCAGTCCTCTGCTCTACCGACTGAGCTATCTGGGCTCGTTTTACAAGTGCTTTGGTGGGCCTTCAGGGACTCGAACCCCGGACCTACCGGTTATGAGCCGGTTGCTCTAACCAACTGAGCTAAAGGCCCTCGTAAAGACGACAAGTGTTAGTATAAAGGAAAACCTTAGTTTAGTCAAGAGATATTTAAGAATTTTTAAATTTTCTTGAGGATACAATTCGCAATTTAGTTGATTTAGTTTAATGAATTTAATCAACTTAGATGTTTTACATACTGTTAAGCTTATTTTGGCAAATATTTAAAGCTTACACAACACTCTTTTTTGGTTGGATTTGCAAGTTTATACAGCTTTATTGTATAATTTAAGAATAAATTTAGGATGTTTTTTGTATGGAAGTGTGATTTCTAAAAAAACTTATATGTAACTTTAAAAAAAGTTTAGTAAAAACTATGTTTTTTGAACAATACTAAATTAAGAAGAAAAAACAATGAGGTGTAAAATGGAATACATGACTGTATTAAAAGAGCTTAGCGAATTAACAGGGGTTTCAGGAAGAGAATATGGAATATCTAGCTACATAGCCAATATTTTCAGAGAATATTGTGATAAGGTGGAAATAGACAAATTTTATAATGTCAGTGGATATAAAAAAGGTTCTGATATGGCAGGGAAAAAGATTATGATTATGGCACATCATGATGAAATTGGTCTGCTAGTTAAGAGCATTGACGAAAAGGGTTTTATAAAGTTTACTAATATAGGTGGAATAGACAGTAAAATTCTTTTAGCCCAAGAGGTTGTTGTACATGGTAGCAAAGATGTATATGGCGTAATTGGAGCAAAACCTCCTCATCTTCTCAAACCTGAGGAGGCAAAAAAGGCAGTAAAAATGGAGGATTTATATATAGATACTGGTCTTAGCAATGAGAGTATATCAAAACTAGTTTCTATAGGTGATGTAATAACCTTTAAAACCTATCCCTTTGAACTTAGGAGGGACAAATTAAGTTCAAAATGCCTTGATAACAGAGCAGGGGTTGCCGTTTTGTTGGATATAATGAAGAGGCTGTCAAAACTTAATCATAATCATGATGTGGTATTTGTTGCTACATCTCAAGAAGAACTTGGGCTAAGTGGTGCAAAAATTGCCGCTTATAATATTAACCCGGATATGGCAATTGTTATAGATGCTTGTCATGGGGAAATACCTGATGGAGCAAAGGACGAAACTTATGCTTTAGGTAACGGACCTGCCATTGCGATTGGACCAAATCTTCATAGGCTATATACAAAGAAAATTATGGATGTGGCAAAGGAAGAAAACATCGCCTACCAGGTTGATGTAGAACCAGGAAATACTGGTACGGAGGCTTGGGCAACCCAGGTGTCGAGATCAGGAATCCCAACAATACTGATTTCCATTCCGCTCAAATATATGCATACCACAATTGAAACAGTACAAATAAGTGATATTAAGAGTACTGGTAAGCTGGTTTCAAGATTTGTCTCGGAGCTATAGATTTGCCCTCATTTTTGAACAATATTTGTTGCGGAATTATTTTGCAAAGCAAAGGCTGAGAAACGCCTGCATTTGCAGCCTATAAACCGAATTTTTCGCAACATAGTAAGGTGACTTAAAAAAATAATTGGTCAAGGGGTGTTTCAAAAGAACACATAAACTTTTATTACAAAGGTTGGAATGGAGGAAGTAAGGTGTATATAAAAGAACTTACAGAATTAAATGGCGTTTCGGGTAATGAGGATGAAGTCAGAGAATATATAAAAAAGTGTATTAAGGAATTGGTAGATGAGATTAGTATCGACTCAATGGGCAATTTAATCGCATTTAAAAAAGGTAAAAACAGCAAATATAAAGTAATGCTTTCTGCACATATGGATGAAGTGGGATTTATGGTCACAGGTTTTGGCGAAAGCGGTGTTGTAAAATTTGCCACTGTTGGAGGTATTGATGAGAGAATACTTCCTGGAAAAAGGGTGTTGGTTGGTGAAAAAAATATACCGGGAGTAATAGGGTCAAAGCCTGTTCATATGCAAGAAAGAGAAGAAAGAAACGTTAATATAAAATTAAAAAAAATGTACATAGACATTGGTACGGATAAGAGGGAGGAAACTGAAAAGTTGGTGTCCTTAGGAGACTATGTGGCATTTTATAGTCCATATACGCAGTTTGGAGAAGGGCTTGTCAAGGCAAAAGCTCTAGACGATAGGGTGGGCTGTGCAATACTTATAGAGGCACTTAAAGAAAGATACGAGTTTGACTTGTACGCTTGCTTTACAGTACAGGAAGAGGTAGGTCTTAGAGGCTCAGAAATTGCTGCCTATACAGTTAATCCTGATATTGCCTTAGTGGTAGAGGGAACAACTTGTTCCGATGTGCCGGGAGTAGAAAAAAGTGAGTATTCTACAGTTCTTGGCGATGGAGCTGCACTTACTATAATGGACCGTACCTCCTATCCAAGCAAAAATTTTGTCAATTATATCTTTGAATTAGCACAAAAAAGTAAATTATCAATACAGTTTAAGCAAACTAATTCGGGAGGCAACGATGCCGGAAAAATACAAATGAGCAGAGGTGGGGTAGTAACAGCTTCAATATCGGTTCCTTGCAGATATATTCATTCGCCGGTATCGGTTATGAGTGAAAAGGATTTTAATAGTTGTAGGGATATCGTTATAGCGGTATTAAAAGATCTAGGAAAAAATCAGCAGCTTATTGAAAACATGAAGAGGATATAGAACAGGAGGAATTATATATGTTTGATTTAATAAAAAGATTGACAGACTCTTTTGGGGTTTCGGGTAACGAGGAGGGGATAAGAGAAACCATCATTAATGAAATAAAGAATGATATTCAAGAAATAAGTGTGGATACATTGGGAAACTTGATTGCTATAAAACCTGGAAAAGGTAAAAAGATCATGGTGGCAGCACATATGGATGAAATAGGTGTTATGGCTACATATATAGATGAAAAGGGGTTTATAAGATTTGCTAATATTGGAGGAGTTTCATCTTTTGTGTCAGTGGGTCAGAAGGTAAGATTTAAAAACGGTACTATAGGTGCTGTATTTTACGAGGATAAGCTGGAAGATATGAAAAATCTTAAACTGTCGAAGATGTATATAGATATTGGTGCAAAGGACAAAAATGAAGCAGAGAAATCGGTTCGCATAGGAGATGTTGCATGTTTTATGGGGGATGCTGTAAGACAGTCAGACATGGTTTTTTCTAAAGCGATTGATGACAGGAGCGGATGTGCTGTTTTAATAAAAGCAATAAAGGAATTACCACAGACGGATAATGAGATATATTTTGTGTTTACTGTTCAAGAAGAATTAGGACTTAGAGGGGCTAAAACTGCTGCTTATCAATTAAAACCAGATATGGCTATCGCAGTAGATGTAACTGCTACCGGAGATACACCAGAAGCACAGCTTATGGAGGTGAAATGTGGATATGGTCCTGCCATAAAGATAAAAGACCGATCGATAATTTGTCATCCTGAAGTTAAAAAGTTGCTGGAACAATCGGCAAATAATATTAATATTCCTTATCAGTATGAGGTGCTCGAATTTGGAGGTAGCGATCCGGGAGCAATCCACATTTCAGCGGGAGGTGTACCTTCTGGAGCAATTTCTATTCCGTGCAGATATGTTCACAGCCCCGTTGAAGCAGCTAGTCTAGAGGACATGGAAAATGCAGTAAAGCTTCTTGTAGAAGCGATAAAATAAATTAATACCGGGACAGTAACACTAATATAATATCTTATGGACCTTTTGTTTTGGTCGTTTCAAAAAGCCTATATGGTATTTGGGTTGAGATTCCATATAACAAGGCTTTATAGGTTTTATATATAGAAAGATTATATAAAACGTCTATTTAGTTATTTTTTTTGAACAGACCAGAGCAAAAAATCGGAGGTAAAAATAGTGAAGAAAATTGTCTATATGATTTTTATATTATTTATATTTTCAGGCTGTGATAATACTGTAAAAGATAAAAGTATTGAAGGGGCAAATTTTCCATCTAGTACGTCCATTGAAAACAGTTATGATCATGACGAAAAAACACCTCTAAACCAAGAAAAAACTAAGATAGAGGATATTGAATTGGATGAGTATGATATCAATATGAAAAGGGATTTATTGTGCCTTAAGATGGCCTATCCTGAGTATGTTTCATATTTTGAAAGAGATGCAAAAGGTGAGGTTTATTTAGTTATGACCTCGGGAAACAAGATTTTGTATGATGACAGGCTTTCAAAAACTTATAATCAAAAGCTCGCCAATGCAGATTTGCAAGATACAATGGAAATGCTTTATCCCCTTGGTAATATTTCAGAATTGATGGAGGATAACTATGATCCGGGTCGGTTTAGATGTTATGCTTTTTTGAAGGAAGTATATGGAGGCTCGCGTCAACAGATAGAGAATTACCTAGAAGGGGTAAGTATTGGAGGAAAGGTATGTTCGTTTAATAATAGAAATAATGCTTCCGCAGCACTAAAACAGGTTGCTGCACAGATGAAAATACTAGGACAAAGCAATAATATTGTCCGACAAAATATTTTTCCCGTAAACGGTACATACAATTATAGAGTAATTGCAGGAACCAACCAGTTAAGTCCTCATGCCTTTGCAATAGCGATAGACTTTAAAAGCGATAAGAGGGATTACTGGAAATGGGCCTCTAGGGAGTTAGGACAGCAAAGATTAGGGGAGTATCCTAGAGAAGCAGTGGAAATCTTGGAAGAAAACAATTTTATATGGGGTGGTAAATGGGCACACTTTGATATTTTGCATTTCGAATACAGACCGGAATTAATTATAAAAGCTAGATACTATGTTGAAGATTTTGAAATGGAAGGGTCATGGTATTATGGCTTTCCTACAGAGGATGAAAGGGTTAAAAGCTATATTGAAACAATCGACAGAATATAGCTTACCAACCAAGAAGCATATCCACAAATAGAGATTTAAATACTGCAAAATATTCTCTTATAACACTATTAGGGAATACTATAGGCTCTGTCTTAGATGGTATTCCATAGGGGGTAAAGCCGTTAAAGGAAGCTAAAACTTTTGATCTTGCCATATGAAAATCGCTTGTGACAACCATTAATTTATAATCGCTTCTACCGGTTTGTGCTTCAAGAATTTGTTTTGTGTATTTGAAATTCTCCATTGTACTAGTTGCTTTTGTTTCTACAATAATATTCTCTTTTTTAATACCGTTTGCTATAAGATAGCTTTCCATAGCTTCACCTTCGGATATGGTTTCTCCAAATCCTTTACCACCGCTTACTATTACGTCTAAATGAGGGTGCTCGTTTAAAAATTTGATACCTTCATCTAACCTGAATTGTAAAGATTTTGCCACTTCTCCTCCCTTTACACCTCCGCCGAGAATCATTACATAATCTACTTCGCTGTAATTGTCTGCATCTGCGTTAGAAAAAATAAGTCCTACTACTAAAACAAAGGATATTATAAAACTCCAAACACATATTTTTATTAATCTTCTTATGAATGTATTTTGTATTTTTGACAAACTGAATATCCCTTTAATTTTAAGCAAATTATATGTGATTAAAACAATTCCAGCTAGTAAAGGGAATAATATACCGAAATTTATACCTACACCTAATGCAACTAAAATTACAAAATCTACTACTCCTAATATACCTATAATTAGACCGATATATGTTATTGAACTATTGATTAATCTCCTCATTAAAATATTCGACTCCCTATTTATAATATATTAAGGTGGTTTATCAAAATAACCTCACTAAACTTTTTGCTTTTTTGCATAAGACCTTCATACAAACTTATTGATGGGAATAATGTTTGAAAATAAAAAGTAAATTTCGATTTCTAGTCTAAGATTACCAAGCTTCGCTAAAAACCACCTAGATAATAAACATTATAACGCAATGTTCACTAATATGACATAAGTGTTTTAATTATTTAATAAAAACTTAATCGAAGTAAGATTTTATACTTTTTTGCTATCCACAAACTTCTGTTCATTATTATTGGTATAATGGCTATTATTTAATATCGAAAAAAGTAAAAAAGAGGAGTTTTTTGTTCTATAGAGAATAGAATCAATTAGGAAGATGTATGTTTTTATGTATCTGATTTGTGAAAGGGCAAGTCATAAGTTTTTTGGAATCACTTTAAAAGATATTTAAAGCTAAATCGATTTTACGGATTAATTATGTAAATAATTTTTAGAATAAGGTACTTTCTAAAATAACTGGTAAATGGGTGTTTCAAAAAAGCTGCTTTACATTTTTTGCATTGCAAAACAATGTTCCTATGTTTGAAGCTTTATGGCTTCATTATTAGGTTGCAGCTATATTTACTTATGATTTTTTTGAAACACCTTAGCCTAAATTAAATGTGAGGTGTTTATATGAAAATTACTTTTTTAGGGGCTGCTAAAACCGTTACCGGTTCGTGTTGTCTTATTGAAACTAAGAATACAAAGTTCTTAGTTGATTGCGGATTATTTCAAGGACAGGCAAAAGAAGATGTATTAAATGCTGAAGAATTTCCATTTAATCCAGCACAATTAGATTATATATTTTTAACTCATGCCCATATTGACCATAGTGGGAGAATACCTAAAATATATAATGATGGTTTTAATGGAGAGATTTATGCCACAAAAGCCACAGCAGAATTATGTGCGATAATGCTTCCCGATTGCGGACATATACAGGAGTTTGAAAACGAGTGGAAGAATAAGAAAAGGCTTAGAGCAGGAAAACCTCCTGTAGAGCCTATTTATACATATCAAGATGCTTTAGACTGTATTAAACTTTTTAAAAAAGTCAATTATGGAGAAGCACTGAAGATAAACGATGAAATAAAAGTGCGTTTTAATGATGCCGGACATATTCTTGGTTCTGCAATAATTGAAATTTGGGTTTTAGAAAAGGGTAAGGAAACGAAGTTGGTGTTTTCCGGTGATTTAGGCAATAAAGACATGCCTATAATAAGGGATCCAGCTATTATTGAAGATGCAGACTATCTTGTAATTGAATCTACATATGGAAATAGAGTACGTGAAAATCAAAGCAATAGATTTGAATATTTTGTTGATATTATAGACGAAACCATAAGTAAGGGTGGTAATGTTATAATTCCTTCCTTTGCCGTGGGCAGAGCACAAGAGGTAATATATGAACTAAATAAGGAAAAGGAGTCTTTCGACAGTAAATTGAAAAGAATATTCAACGTTCCTGTTTTTGTAGATAGTCCATTAACCATCTCAGCAACGGAGGTTTTTAGAAACAACCTTGATTGTTATGATGAAGAAGCTAGAGAGTATATTGACAACGGAGATAACCCTCTAGACTTTCCCGGGCTTAAATTTACAAAAACGGCCGATGAATCAAGAGCTCTAAACGAGAGAAAAGATAGCTCCATAATCATTTCTGCAAGTGGAATGTGTGAGGCAGGAAGGATTAAACATCATCTAAAGCATAATTTATGGAGAAAGGAATCCACCATATTATTTGTAGGTTATCAAGCCCGTGGAACCCTAGGAAGAAAACTGGTAGATGGGGCTAAAAAAGTTAAAATTTTCGGAGAAGATATTTCTGTAAATGCACGTATAGAAATGATAGAAGGTTTTTCGGGTCATGCAGACAAAAATGGGTTGCTTGAATGGATAGGAGCCTTTAATAGAAAACCTGCTAAGGTATTTATTGTCCATGGCGAAGAGGAATCAATGGTTGATTTTTCAAGTGAAATCAATGAAAAATTTGACATAGAGACAATTATTCCTGAAAAAGGTGAGAGTTTTGTAATTACCGCTGATAGGGTTATTGAAGCAAGTGAAAAGATTAAATCAGCTGTTTCCTATAAACGTTTGGCCATCATTGATATTCTTGAAACTCTGAAGGAAGAAATTGACGAGCTTTCCGATATTATTATGGTTGATTTGAAGAAGGAAAAGTCTGATATTGAAGTGGATGAACTTAGAGCGAAGCTTAAGAATATAGAGAAATCTATAGTAGAAACATTGAAATAAGGTTAGAGGGCTTAAAACTGTTTAGTATTAAAGGAAGAATTAATTGATTTGTGAGTGTTAGATAAAAAGCTAAGGGACATCAATACCCTTAGCTTTTCTATAATATAGTTTTGAAATCCTGATAAAAAGCCGAAGCGTGGGACAATATGGGCATATTACTAATAATAGGGTAAAGGGGCATGTATATTTCTTTACATATATTAAATGAACCCGGTATAATTAGTAATTGACAATAAGGGTATTATATTTGATAATAATTATAATGTATTGTTAATTGAACAAATAGTATATAAATATATAGGCATTTGCAAAATGCTAGGATGGTTTAGGATGTAAAGAAATGTAAGAGCTGTAAAGTGATCTTTGATTAAAAAGTGTTACTATTTGTTTTCTTCCTTTTTCGTGGAAATATTGAGTTTATTAACTATATTTTACACTGTTAAGAGGTTGGGACAATAAAATATACTGCTACAGCCCTTTGATTTCAAGGGCTACAGTTTTTTGTAAATAACTAATATAAATATAGTAATGGGGGATATGTTAATGAAGAAGCTAATGCTTGGTAATGAGGCTGTCGCCAGAGGAGCTTTTGAGGCAGGTGTAACTGTTGCAGCTGCTTATCCTGGGACACCCAGTACGGAAATAACAGAGAATATAGCGAAATACGACGAAATTTACTCTGAATGGTCTCCAAATGAAAAGGTTGCACTAGAAGTGGCAATAGGAGCATCTATAGCAGGTGCAAGAGCGATATGTTCAATGAAACATGTAGGACTTAATGTTGCAGCAGATCCACTATTTACTGCTTCTTATACTGGGGTCAACGGAGGACTTGTAATTATGGTTGCCGATGATCCGGGTATGCATAGTTCACAGAATGAACAGGATAGCAGATGTTATGCAAAAGGTGCTAAAGTTCCTATGCTAGAACCTTCCGATAGTCAGGAATGTAAGGATTATGTGAAGAAGGCTTTTGAAGTGAGTGAAAAATATGATACACCTGTTCTTGTAAGGGTATCAACTAGAATCTCACACTCACAGAGCATAGTAGAGGTTTGTGACAGGAGTGAGTTTAAGCTCAAAGATTATGTTAAGAATCCTGCAAAGTATGTAATGATGCCTGCAATGGCAAAGAAAAGACATGTTGATGTTGAAAATAGAATGGCAGATCTTAAAGAACTATCCAATACCGATGAATTTAACAAAATTGAATGTGGCAACAAGGAAATAGGTGTTATAACCAGCGGTATTGCTTACCAGTACGCTCGTGAAGTTTTTGGAGATGTTTCTTATCTAAAGCTTGGTATGGTGCATCCTCTACCAGACAAATTAATTAAGGAATTTGCATGTCAAGTTAAAACGCTTTATATAATTGAAGAACTTGAGCCTTATATAGAAGATTTTGCAAAGACACTTGGAATTAAAGCTATTGGAAAGGAAAAGCTTCCTGTCATAGGAGAGTACAGCGCAAACCTTATCAGTGAGAAAATATTCGATAAAAAAATTGAAACAAAGCCTGTTACCGATGAAGAAATACCGATAAGACCTCCGGTTATGTGTCCGGGATGTCCTCACCGTGGAATGTTCTATGTATTGAAAAAGTTAAAACTTACAGTTAGCGGAGATATCGGTTGTTATACTCTTGGAGCTCTTCCACCAACACAGAGTATGGATACTTGTGTATGTATGGGAGCTAGTATTGGTGTTGCCCATGGAATGGAAAAAGCGAGGGGAGAAGAATTCGGAAAGAAAACTGTTGCCGTAATAGGTGATTCAACATTTATTCATTCAGGTATAACGGGGTTAATTGACGTTGTTTATAATAGAGGCAATTCAACTGTTATAATACTTGATAATTCAATTACCGGGATGACAGGACATCAGCAGAATCCTACAACTGGTTTTACAATTAAGGGAGAACCGACAAAGCAAGTGGATCTCGAAAAGCTTTGTAATGCCGTAGGTATCGATAGAGTAAGAATTGCTGATCCATTTAATATAAAAGAGTTTGAAAAGATAGTAAAGGAAGAAATACAGGCAGATGAGCCATCGGTTATTATATCACAAAGACCTTGTGCATTACTAAAGAGTGTTAAGTTTGAAGGAGCCCTTAAGATAAACAATGACAAATGTAAGTATTGTAAGATGTGTTTGTCGGTAGGATGTCCTGCAATTGTTGATAAAGGCGATCATGTAGAGGTAAATGAGGCTTTATGCGTGGGCTGTATGCTATGTACTAAAGTATGTAATTTTGATGCTTTTGAAAAGGCGGGTGAATAATAATGGATAAACTTAAAAGAATGATAGTTCGAGTAGGTGGTTATGTGTGGGTTGTATGCTATGTAGTAAAGTATGTAATTGTGATGTCTTTGAGAAAGCGGGTGAATAGAAATGGATAAACTTAATATAATGATAGTTGGAGTAGGCGGACAAGGTACTCTTCTTGCAAGTAGAGTTTTAGGCAATGTTGCAATAAAGGTGGATCATGATGTTAAAGTATCAGAGGTTCATGGTATGGCTCAGCGAGGAGGAAGTGTAGTAACTTACGTAAAGATGGGTAAGAAGGTGCATTCTCCTATAATAGAAAAGGGGGAAGCAGATATAATAATTTCCTTTGAAGAGTTAGAGGCTCTTCGATGGATAGATTATTTGAAGCAGGACGGAACTCTTATTTTAAACACTCAGAGAATCGACCCTATGCCTGTTATAACAGGAAAGGCAAAGTATCCAGATAGTATAGAAAAGAAGATAAGCAATAACTATAAAAATGTGGTTACCATAGATGCCCTTGAAATAGCGAAGCAGTGTGGGAACATAAAAGCTGTAAACACTGTTTTACTCGGACTTTTAGCTAAATCAACTGGTATTGACAAACAGATTTGGATTGATTCTTTAAAAGAAAATGTTCCTTCTAAAGCTATAGAGGTTAATCTTAAAGCTTTTGAAGAAGGTTATAAAGGATAAGATTAATACCCATTATAAATTATGTTTGTATTTTTGAAGTGACTTATATATTTTGCAATAAACATTTTACATTGATTGATGGATATTGCAAAATATATACATAATTCATATATTGCGAAAACTTCGGCTTCTAACTTACAAAGGTGGATACTTTAACTGAATTTGCTTATGTTTAATCTTTTTTGCAATATATATCATAGTTAATGCTTTTAGTCGTACAAAGTTAATTTCCTAGTGGTATTAAAATAGCTGACCAATAGGTATTTAAAAATTAAATTAATTATTAGATATATCAAAAAATAAACAGGGGGTAGAGATGTATGCAGTATTGGAATCCTACATTTGAATGTATGCCAAGGGAAGAAATGGCGAGAGTACAATCGGAAAGACTTATAAATACAGTAAAGAGAATATATCACAATGTGCCTTTCTATAGGGAAAAGATGCAGAAAAAAGGATTGGAACCTGGTGATATAAAAACTGTGGAAGACCTTAAATATTTGCCTTTCACCTATAAGCAAGATTTAAGGGACAATTACCCATATGGTCTATTTGCTGCACCCTTAAGTGAAATTGTAAGAATACATGCTTCATCAGGAACTACAGGTAAGCAAACTGTTGTGGGTTACACAAGAAAGGATATTGACACATGGTCTGAAGTTATGGCTAGAACCTTTACTTGTGCCGGTGCAACTAAAGAATCTATCATTCAGGTTGCTTATGGTTATGGGCTGTTTACAGGAGGCTTAGGTGCACACTATGGGGCTGAAAGAGTTGGTGCATCGGTTATTCCTATATCTGGGGGTAATACTAAGAGACAGTTACAATTGATGAAGGATTTTGGTACTACAATTCTTGCTTGTGCTCCATCTTATGCTCTTTTTATGGCTGAAGAAATGGAAGAGATGGGACTTAAGAAGGAAGAATTAAAGATAAAAGCCGGTGTGTTTGGTGCAGAACCATGGACCGAGAATATGAGAAAAGAGATTCAGGATAGACTTGGAATTATGGCAATAGATATTTACGGGCTCAGCGAGATTATTGGTCCCGGGGTTGCTACTGAATGTCAACATAGATGTGGTATGCATATTGCAGAGGATCATTTTATTCCGGAGATAATAGACCCTGTGACAGAAGAAGTGCTTCCTTTAGGTTCGGAGGGTGAACTTGTATTTACCACTGTGACAAAAGAAGGTCTTCCGCTTATCCGATACAGAACAAGAGATATTTCAAAACTGAATTATGAAAAGTGCGAATGTGGAAGAACTGCTGTAAGAATGTCAAAGGTTTCGGGAAGAACTGACGATATGCTTATTATAAGAGGTGTAAATGTATTTCCTTCACAGATTGAAAGTGTACTCCTTGAGATGGCTGAAGTTGCACCCCATTATATGCTTATTGTAGATAGGGTTGACAATCTTGATTTGCTTGAAGTTTGGGTGGAAATGAATCAAAATATGTTTTCTGATGAAGTCAAAAAAATAGAACAAGTTGAGCGTAAAATTAGAACAGAGCTAGATAGTGCTATAGGTATCAATGCAAAAGTAAAGCTTGTTGAACCAAAGACTATTGAAAGAAGTGAAGGAAAGGCAAAACGAGTTATAGATAAGCGTGTTCTCAAATAAGCTTTTCTAATTATACCATGCTTAGAGCCTTTAACTGTGAGCAAAACAGTAGTACTCGCTAATTAATATCGTGGAAATATGTATTGACCAGTTATTTTTTTGGAATCACTTTATTTAAATAAATACAAATAATGAGGAGGGTATGATAATGCTTATTAAACAAATATCTGTATTCCTTGAAAACAAATCAGGCAGATTAGCTGAGGTAACTAAAGTTTTAGGGCAGAACAATATTGATATCAGTGCATTGTCAATAGCCGATACCACTGACTTTGGTATATTAAGGCTTATTGTAAATAATCCTGATATGGCAGAAAAAGTGCTGAAGGACAATCAGTTTACTGTAAGTTCAACAAACGTTATTGCTGTTGGCGTTGAAGATAAGCCTGGAGGTTTATATAAAGCTTTAGGTGTATTGGAAAATAACGATACTGGAATAGAATATATGTATGCTTTTGTAGGAAAAACTTCTGATGAAGCTCTGGTCATATTAAGAGTAGATGATTCGGATAAAGCAATAGATATTTTAACTAATAATGGAATTGAAGTTTTATCTTCCGATAAGGTTTATAAATTATAGGTTTTTAGTAAGTTTTTGGGGGTAGGAATTGACTTATGGAAATTAAAAGGGAGCCTTTAGCTTTCAGAATGCGACCAAAATCTCTAGAAGAGTTCTTCGGACAAGAGGATATAGTCGGGAACGATAAACTTCTGCATAGAATGATAAAAGCCGATAGAATAACATCGGTCATATTATTTGGTCCTCCAGGCACTGGGAAGACCTCTTTAGCGAGAATTATAGCAAATACTACAAGGGCAAATTTTGAAAAGTTAAATGCTGTAACTGCTGGAGTAGCGGATATAAAAAGAATTGTAGCTGATACTCAAAACCAGATTCTTAACCCCAACCAAAAGACTGTCCTTTTTGTAGATGAAATACATAGGTTTAATAAAGCCCAGCAAGATGCGTTGCTACCTTACGTAGAAGATGGCACGATAATATTAGTGGGGGCAACAACCGAAAATCCATATTTCGAAGTTAACAAGGCTCTTATTTCAAGATCTTCAGTATTTATGTTAAAGCCCTTAGATAGTAATGCAATTATTTCGATAATAAAAAATGCTCTTGCTAATAAAGAAAGAGGACTTGGAAACTACGATATAGATATAGAGAAAGATGCTTTAAAGTTTATAGCAGAGTTTTGCAATGGTGATGCAAGAATTGCTTTAAATGCACTTGAGCTTGCGGTTTTGACTTCAACAATGGATAGAGACGGAAAGATATTTATTGATACACAAATATTGGAAGAATGCATGCAAAAGAGGGTTTTGAAGTTTGATAAAACTGGAGAGGGTCACTATGACAATATAAGTGCCTTCATTAAGTCGATGAGGGGTAGTGACCCGGATGCTGCAGTTTTTTATCTTGCTAGAGCACTATATGCAGGGGAAGATCCAATGTTTTTAGCAAGAAGGATAATAATATGTGCTTCGGAAGATGTCGGCACAGCTAATCCTACAGCACTTCAAGTGGCAGTTGCTGCATCCCAGGCAGTACACACGGTGGGAATGCCCGAGGCACGAATAATTTTAGCTCATGCTGCAATAACTGTTGCAACAAGTCCAAAATCAAATTCATGTTACATGGCTATAAACAAAGCACTTAGCGATGTTGAGAAAAAGAATACCGGTGAAGTTCCGATGCATCTTAGAAATGCTGTAACTTCTGGAATGGGTAATTTAGGTTATGGTAAAGGCTATAAATATGCTCATGATTTTCCCGGCAATATTGTTGAACAAGAATATTTACCCGACGAAATGAAGGGAACGATATATTATAATCCAACATCAAATGGTTATGAGGCAAAAATAAGAGAGTGGCTTGAGAGGAGAAGAAAAAATAAATAGGAGCGTAATAAAAACTACGGGGCATCGAGCACCTTCGTTTTTGCTCCTTTCATTTCACTCCAAGGAGCGTAATAAAAAAGCTAAGGGCAAAATCCTTAGCTTTAAAATATTATTAGCTAGATAACGACTTCTATTTTATAGTCGTTGGCGAATTTAATAACTTCCCTTTTATACTGATCAAAAAGATCCCAGTCCATAATTTTTGTAAGCAAAATAGATGAGTTGTTTTTTAGGACTATTTCTATTTTTTCGGAAGTTTTTTTCGAAAAGAGTTTCTTTTCAGTGAAATAACCAAGCTTAACTTTCGCTATGTCATTATAGCTTAATACATGGGGTTTGCCATGCTTGTCAATAACAGTGAGCGAAGTCCAATCCCTATCACAAGTTACAAGCCGAGTTTTCATTAAAACCACTTCCTTTCCCGAACAAAAAAACAAAATAAATAAAAAGTAATTAATTAATATATTATATTATATATGTATTACATAGGCATATCAAAAGGATGTTGGAATTAAATACGTGAAAAACATGATATAAATTAATTATATCAAAAATGTAAATAAATCAAAGTGGTTTATTGCTCTTTAGAAAATAATTATTGTATTTTTTAAGTAAACTAGTATATTATTAATAGGAACATACTGCTACTATACTTTCATTATATCATATTAATAAATACAAATAAATAGCTTTATTGTAATTATTACTATTTTTTACTTTGGAGCAGCTTTTTAGTAGGAGTTTTTTAAAAAAGAAAATTGACTAGTTTTAAAAAGTATGAAAATCAAGACAAAAGGGAGGAAATTATAAATGCAAGTGAATTCAGATAATCTTATTAAGTGGCTTTTTGAAACCGATGCTGTAAGGGTTTGTCCTCAGAACAAACCTTTTTGGTATACTTCGGGTACCATTGGTCCTTTTTATATAAATACACATTTCCTTTACGGAAATGAAGAAAAGGCAAACAAGCTGTTAAAGCTTATTGATGTTGAGAAAGAGAACATTTTTAGCTGTCCTAATAAAGTTCTCGAGGAGACTTTAAACAACTATGAACACGACGAGATATACAGAGCATTAATTGATCAAATGATAGGCTTTATAAGGCAAAATATTAATTTGGAAGAGGTAAATTATATATCGGGAGGTGAAAGAAGAGATTGGTTCTTTTCGCTTATAATAGCGAGATTGTTAGACAAGCCTCATATTACAATATATAAGGATATGGCTTGTGTTGTTTCTCAAGATGAAGAAGTTAAGGAAGTTGACACTCTTAGCGGAAAAGCTGTTCTTCATATAGCTGACCTTATAACAGAAGCTTCAAGTTATGAAAGGGCTTGGATTCCTGCTATTTCAAAAATAGGTGGAAGTATCAAATGGAGTGTTGTTGTTGTTGACAGAAAGCAAGGAGGAGAGAAGGTTTTAAACAACTTTAATGTTAAGTCGTTTGCTATGGTGGGTGTGGATTCAAATTTATTCTCTAAAGCATTAAGCATGGGCATGATTAATGAAAAGCAATTTGATATGATTGAAGATTATATAAGAAATCCTAAAGAGTCAATGACAAGTTTTTTAAAGCAAAATCCTCAGTTTCTTAAAGAGGCACTAAATTCTGATGATAAGACTAAAGAAAGAGCAAAACTCATGCTGGATAAGGGTATTTATGAGTTGTAAAATATAGAACTTTATTTTTAATAAAATCAATGTACTTTCTTGATAAATATAAAAAGGCGACCTCCTCAAAAAATAATTTTGGAGGTCGCTTTTTATCATTTGACTACCTAACTCTAAAAGTATTTTCAGCAGATAAATCTCCGTCAGCATCTATATCAAGAGTCCATTCTATTTTGTAAGTGCCACTGCTTATCCAATCATAATCTAGCTTTATTTCGGAATGGGTATAGAAGTCAGGGGATTTTGCTGTAAAGATTACATCACCAAAGGAGTCTTTTATGTTGATGAAAGGTGCTCTGATATCATAGTATGGAATATCGACATATTCCTTTGAGTCTACATCAAAAAACTTTAGTTCGCCCTGATGTTTCTTCAACACAAATTTGGGGTGTCGCCAACATTTCCGACAAAACCCACGCTAAGGAATTAGAGTGGGGAAAGTTGGCGTTTTTCCCCACTTTAAGCTCACAATTCTCTATTTCCAACGTTTAACGGTCTTAAATCATCTGCTTCAGGAATATTCTTCGTGTCGAATGTGTATTCTCCAAGAAAATTTATATGTTCCCATCCAAGGGGAGCAATATTTTTCAATAAATCTTCATTCAACGTACTGTTTGCCTTCATGTACTCAACAGCCTTATGCAAATATGTAGTATTCCAGATGCTGATTGCGTTTATAATAATATTCAAGGCACTGGCTCTTTGTAACTGGTCTTGTAATTCTCGTTCTCGAAGCTCACCACGCTTCCCAAAGAATATAGCCCTAGCAAGTCCATTGACTGCTTCGCCTTTATTCAATCCTCTTTGAATACGTCTTCTAAGTGATTCGTTTGAAATATAATCGAGAATAAAAATCGTCTTTTCGATACGTCCCATTTCTCTCAGGGCGGTAGCTAATGCGTTTTGTCTTGCATACGAACCAAGCTTTGACATTATCAGTGAACCAGACACTTTTCCTTCTCGGATAGAATGAGCAAGCCGCAGTACATCATCATAATTCTCTTGAATGATCTTTGTGTTTATTTTCCCCTGAAGAATATGCTCTATTTTTTTATATTCGCTTGGTTTAGTAATTGAGTATAATTTAAGCTCTGATATATCCCTGATTCGAGGGGCAAAACGGAATCCTAATAAATGACTTAACCCAAATACTTGATCTGTATAACCTGCGGTATCTGTATAATGCTCATCGATGGATAATTCAGTTTCATGATAAAGTAGTCCGTCAATTACGTGGAGTGCATCCCGGGCGTTGGTGTTAATTACTTTGGTATAAAAAGATGAAAATTGATCACTGACGAACCTGTACATAGTGGTACCCTTTTCAGAAACATAATGAGGGTTATGTTCAGCATTCAAGGAAGATACTTCTACCTGTACTCGCATTCCATCAGAGGATGATGTGCTGCCATCACCCCAATAAGATGATAAAAATTGTTTATGTTGATAATTTACAAGAGTAGCCTGTGCCCGTGTCATTGCATCATCATACATTCGCCATTGTGCTGTATTTGCCATCTGCCTGTATGTGATACCTGGGGTAGAATCCGCCATCTTTGCTAATCCTATATTTGTACCCATTGCCATTAATGCGGCCATTAAAACAGATTTCTCATCATTCTTTATTGGATTCCCAGTGGAAGCATGTACGAAATTCTTGTCAAAGTTAGTCCAACTGGCAACCTCAATAAGAAGATCCGGTAATTTTATACGTGGTAGCATTTTGTAAAGTGATTCACTAAAGGCCGAAGCTTCCTCTGGAGTATCTTTTTCTAGCTTTTCTACATGGATTCTATCAGCACCAATACTTACGCCTTCTAACTTATCGGTATTTTTTGAAACCCAATCTAAACGCTTGTGTAGTGATTCTGTTCGTTCTTTGAAATATTCTTCGAATGCTGTATTAACAGCCAACTTAGAGGAAGTATCCTTTTTCTTGATCCAGTCGTTTTTCGTGACAAGGTATTCATCAAAGTTTTTATAATTTCGACTACCTTTAACAGCTACATCACCAGATCGGATTCTATTTTTCAATTCGGTATAAGCTGCCATCTCGTAATAATGGCGATTAACAGAACCATCTTTCTCGAAAACGTATTTATTCCATCGATTAGAAACAAAGCCAAGGGGAGCAGTCTCGGGAACTTTACGTTTACCAGTTTCATTCATGTCATTTATAACTTTGAGAGCTTCAATTAAAGGCTCTAAAGAACTGTTAGTAGTACTAAACTCAAGGCTTTTTACAAGTGCAGGCGTGTATTTTCGTAATTGGTTATACCTATTATCAAGCAAATCTAAATAGTCATAGTTTATGGGTCTAGCAAGTGTTTTAGCTTCTTCAACTGACGCGATTATCTTATCCCAGGACATTACGGATTCGATTGTTTTAAATGGATCAAGGCCTTCAGTTTTAGCTTTTATTAATGCAGCTCCTAGGTCAACGAAGTGCACTACCTTTTCATTGAGGGTTTTTCCGTTCTGCTTCTGTATTTCTTCTTGTTCTTTACGTCCTTTTGAAAGAAGGATATTAATTTGCTTATCATGTATATCAATAGCAAAGTCAATTAAACTCTGGCTTAAATCATACAGATATATGGCAAGCATGGCATACCGTTTGTTTTCGTCAAATCTTCTAAATGAATGTGGTTCGTACTTTGCTCCAAGTCTTGATAGTTGGCGTATTCTGTTTGGGTGTATCCCTTCGATATTAATATTCAAGCCTAATTCACGTATTTTATCAAGTCTTTCTACAATATCAAGAAATGCCTTTGGTGAAGATTGCCCAGGATCTTCTTTCAACCATGCAAGGGTAGTTATGGCAGTTTCGTTGGGTGATTCAATCAGTGCATCCATTTGTTGTCTTTGATCTATGGTGAGTGCTTCGTTTATAATTCTAATTACTGAATCGTCCGCAGTTGTGCGAACTTCGTTAACAATT
>JAAYPF010000007.1 GCA_012519925.1 Clostridiaceae bacterium | reverse complement strand
TGGAAGTTGAGTGATGAAGGATGCCCGAACATTTATCAAAAAAGCTGAGTCCTTCATTCGGAGTATTCAACTTCTGATTTAATAAAACCAACGTAACTATGTTACGAATTTATTATACTAGGAGGTTTTAATTTTGACAAGTGAAAAGACTCTTGAAATCATAAAGACCTATATTGATGATATTAAAGTATTTCAAAGTAGCCCCGACTGGAGCTATGAAAAAAAGCAACATATAAAAAGAGCATTGGAAGCGTATGAAAGTCTATTTGCAGATGCTCAAAAAGGAAGATTGGATCCTGATATCTTACATGAAAATATAACAAGCTTTATGTATATGCTACAATAACTTTTACAATATTCTTTCATGGAATTACTATGCCAAATTCTAAAACCTAATAATACTTAGAATAGATTATCCCTTTAAGTTCTTTTTGATTATGTCAATAGCACTATCTATATGGTAAGGAAATGGATCATTATTTATTCCTACCACCTGGATGTTACATCGATTTAAGGGGATTAATACTTTTTTAGCCGGGCTAGATGCTATGGCTTCTGACATCTTAGGTGTTAATTCACCCAACATAGCATTTGCCACTATTATGCCTATTACACCAACTATTATATCCACCTTTACCGCATTGACGACTATTGCATTTTCTCCTGATGCACCCTCGTTAGCACCTGCTTTGAGCATAAGAGTTGTGGCTAACGCATTTGTGCCTAAAGCAATAATATATGTTTCTTCTGGTAATTCTCTTCTCAATTTTTCCACAATGGCCTTGCCAATGCCTCCACCCTGTCCATCTACAACAGCTATTTTCATCCTATCACCCTAACTATATCTAGTTGTGCAGTTTCTATAATTTCTCATTTGTAATTGACATGTATAGTATTATACCATAAAAACAAGTAACCGGCATCTTGTTTTTCGATGCCGGTTAAGGAGGAGATGTTACTTGTACATCTTTTCAAGGCTTTCAATTACTGCCTTTTTCAAGGCTTCTGCTGCTTTTTCCTGATAAGCGGATGTTTTTAATTTGCTAAGTTCTGAAGCATTTGACATATAACCTATTTCGGCTATTACTGCAGGCATATTAGAGGTTCTTAATACAGCCAAACCAGGACGTTCAATAACTCCCATATCTTTTGATCCTAAAGTATTACACATATTCCTTTGTACAATATTTGCAAATTCATAGGAGGATAAATTTCTTTTTGTTTTAGATGAACTAGGGTAATACAATGTCATACTACCAGTATGCTTTAATAATCCTGCATTATTGTGAATACTTATGAGTAAATCTGCATTATTCCTATTTGCAAGATCAGATCTTGCATATAAGCTTAATGTTGTATCAGCGTTTCTTGTCATATAAGTCACAATGCCTAGTTCTTTAAGCTTTGCATTGAGTTTTTTTGCAATACTAAGGTTTAAATCCTTTTCTTTCACTCCACCATAAACTGCACCCGTTTGTGTTCCTCCATGTCCTGCATCAATTACTACAATTCGCCCTTTGATATTTGAAGCATTTCCCCCACTTGCAGGTATCTCTTCAATTACCTCTTGGGGCATTTTTCCTAGATAAACCGTTGAGCTTTTTTCACTCCAGCCTACCAATACATTAAATGCTTCTGCAACAAATCTTACAGGAACCATAACAGTTCCATTAAACAATACGGCAGGTACTTCCATTGATTTTATAGCACCATTAACATAGCAGTTTGTATAACCAATATACATTATTATCTCGTCATTGTCTTTAGTAATAACCACTCTGTTTCTTGATTCGTTCCAATCAATCTTTGCACCTATTTGAGAAAAAACAGTTCTCACTGGTACTAGCAAACGATTATTGATAGATACAGGTTCTCTCTCTAAATTCAGAGTCAATCCGCTCACAGCAATTTTTGAAGCTGAAGTAACACCCCACACCCCTGAAAAATATTGGCCTGCCGCAAAGGTCTGACCAATACTCATTAAGAAAGTAGCAATAATAATTGTCACTAATAAAGTCCTCTTCATGTTACATCTCCTAACTTTAGTTGTTTACATAATATTTCGTTATGTTTACCTTGTACCCTTTATGTAATTTTTGTTATACTAACTTCAAAAGCTCTCCTTATGATTTGTTTGTACTCTTTGCAAGGAAATATAATTAGAAGATGTAAATTTTTCAATATCTCTACTTAACGAAATGAAAAAAAAGCATAAGTTCTTATGGGTTTTATATGCCCATTTTTATCCTTAAAATTCTTCTTATAGGAGGGAATATCCAAAAGCCTAAAGCCATTGCAACGAGACAAGCTCCCATTGCAGTTAAAATTGGCAGTATTGAATAATACAAATCCGATAGTAATATATCGGAATTTGATTTGAATAATGCTGATACCTTAATAATCATAAACATAAATAAAAAGGCTATTCCTGTAACCTGAAAAATGAAATGCTGTCTTAATAAATTTAATACGGATGCCGATAATAATACAACGAAGAAAACTGAAATAGAGTAATTTACACTTAATTCATGCATGAATTTTCCTTCCCCACTTTTGTCTTTCTTATAATAAGATGCATATATATTTTAAATCCTTCGATGGATTTTTTCAATATATTTCCCATTTTTAAAAAAGAACAAAAGCGGCTACGCCCCGTTTAAAACCCATATGGTACACTTTTACATTTCTTTTGAAAACCTTGCGTCTTCTGCGACTCAAGGTTTTATTTTTTTAGAAAATCAATGCACTTTCTTAGAAAAAAATAAAGGATATTTCAAAAATATCCTTATATATATTATTTCGTTTCTTCTATAATACTATTAACCTTGTCGACTACTTCATCAACCGCTTTCTTAGTAGCATCGTAATTATATGCTCCATTTAAGCCCATGACATTATCCCATATCTTGCTCAACCCTTCTTTGAAATAATTCTCGGCAGGTCCCCATGAAGCAATTGATGGATAAGCTTTTGCATACTGCATTTGCTCTTTGAATACCTTACGCATCTCATGACCTGATATCGAATCATCTCCATAAGCTTCCTTATTTGTAGGGAGGTTACCGGTAATTTTAGCATATTCGATTTGGGCTTCTTTATCCGTTAAATATTCTAGAAGTGCTATAGAAGCTTCTTTATTCTTTGATGATTTGAATACAGAAAGTGTACTCCCTCCTAAAAATGCTTTTCTACCACCAGGACCTTCCGGAATCAAAGCAACCCCTATCTTGTCGGCAAGCTCATTAATTCCTTGCTCTTTATTTTTCTCAAAAGTAGTTATATTCCATGGTCCTAATATCGAAACAGCATAAGCTCCATTTGAAAATGCAAATTCGACATCATTCGTACTCTTTTCTAAGGATGCTTTATCCATTAGCCCTTCCAAAGCAAGCTCTGAATAAAATTTAATGCCTTCTAAAGCTTGTGGCGAATTAAATGTAGCTTCTTTGCCATCAACCGACAGGAAGTCTCCACCAGCTCCATAAATCCACGGTGCGAAATTATGAAGAACGTTCCAATCATTTTTCCCAGGCATACCAAGTGCTGGTAATTTCACGCCATCAATTTCGATGTTATTTAGTTTCTGTAAGGCTTCTTTGAATTTATCCCAAGTAGCAAAATCAGTTTCTGGATTAACACCTGCCTTTTCACAAGCATCCTTTCTGTAAAAAATCGCTCTTGTCTCAGCAAACCATGGTACTGCGGTCTTTTTATCTGAACCTAGAAGAGAAGATGTGTCTAAAACTGAAGCTTGAAACTTACTCCAGTCAATATCTTCAGATAAGTCTTCCAATGCTTCCATGTAGGAAATCGCACCCACCCATGTTGTTCCAAGCTGAGCTATATCTGGAGCATCTCCAGTAGTAGCTGCAGCAGTAAGTCTTCTCCACGCAGCTTCCCAACCTATAACCGTAGGTGTAATTGTCACCTCCGGATTTGCATCTAGGAAAGGTTGACACACACTCAACAAGTCTTTATCAGGAGAAGCACTATTTGGCATAATCCAAAACTTGATATTACCCGAAAAAGAAGCCGATCCATGCAATTCTTTATTTTCTTGAACATTATCAGGTGCTGTTGTAGATTTCGGAGTTTTAGTTTCTTTACCACATGCAACAAAGCTTAGCGAAAACGACGAAATTAGTAAAAATAAAATTACTTTTTTAAGCATATTTATCCCCCTAGTACATAATGAAATTTGTAACATGTATCCTGCAAAATACTAAACACCCATACTTTAATTTTTCGAGAAATCACTTACATAGAATGTACTTAATTATGTAAAAGAAATCACCTCTTAATTTTATCTTAATCTAAATCATGAAAAATTTCAACTTTTATACTTTTTTATACGGAATTTATTGCCAACAAGCTACTAATTTAAGTTTTCTTAAATAGTAAACAGCAATATTTTTTTAATCTATTAATCTAAAAGATAGTCTAAAATAATATGTGCATTTTTATTTCTCATAACATCATCACTTTCATCTTCCTTAGGAAGTCTTATGGTAAAATAGTAATCTTCAGGAAATCCCATTTCTAAAAGTATATCCATTTCTTTTACTGGCAAAGCATAAACCCTATATTCATTTTTGTTATCAGGATCTGCTTTCACTTCTGCATAATCGCTAATATCAATATCGTATTTATCTACATAATTGTCAAGTGACTCAAAAAATCGATATTTTGCAAAGGGTACTAGGGTTTCTTTATCTAATAGAAGGATATGAGATATACCTATAGCAAACTCTAACTCCAATCGTGAACTCGTCAATGGAACAACTGAAATCACAGCTTTTTGCTTATCTTTAGCTTCTATTAGCTCCTCTAAAGCAGACATTTTTTCATTTACATTCTGTAAAACAATTTCACTTTCGCCAATAATATAACCAATTTCAAGGTCGGCTTCCCCACCTGAGTCAGCAGCACTTATTACAAGAATTGCTATAAACGCAAAAATACCTACAAATACTTTTACTTTATGATAATACCAAAAATTCTCTATCTTTTTTCTAATCATAATATTAAATACTTACTCCTTTCACCCTTCTAGAAAGAATGCCTTAACCCTTTGTAAAAAATAGTAATAACAAACTTATTATCAGAAGCTATATTACTATATATTTTACATTAACTTAAGTAAAATTCCCATAGGAATTTTATTTACAACTAAAAATTATGTATACCGTACTATTAATAATTTACCGTACTCCCTTCAATAAATTCTATTTCAGGAACACTAATTTCAATAAGTATAATAATTAGCTTTCTAGTTTGTATCAGTTAAGCACTTGATTTATATTCAGTTTGAAGATAAAATTAGAAATACTTATAACTATGGAGATGATAAAATGGATTTGTTTACTGAAAGAATCATTGAGAAAAAGAAAGATTATAAAGATTACCTAATTATTTTGGGTACCATTATAATATCATTTATTGTTGCTTTTTTAATAATATCAATAGCTGGACCACTATATTTTGGAGTAGGGTTAGCGTTTGTAGCAGCTATAGCATATGCCGGTTATATAATTATTACAGGAAGAAATATTGAGTATGAATACTCGCTTACATCTGGAGATTTAGAGATAACTAAAATAATATCAAGAAGAAAAAGGAAGAGAGTTTTTTTCGGGAGCTGCAGGCAGTTTGAAATGCTTGATAAGGTCTCAAGTGAAAGGCACAAACTATCGGTTAATAGTGAAATTTCTAAAATTTATGCTGTAAGTTCAATGAATTCGAAAGATGCACACTTTTTTGTAACCCATTACAATAGTAATAAGGTTATTGTATACTTTGAACCTGACAGCGAGCTCCTAAGCATTATAAAAACCTTTAATAGAAAAGCTTTTAGTTAAAACTCTTCTTTTTAGGTATATGCTGTAATTTTAAAATTTTCTTATTCACTCTTGTTAATAAAGATATCTCTTTATTTTATCACCTTAAATTTTTGACTAATTCATTTTAGCAAATAATAATATTTTTCTATACTGTTGCAAAACAAAACCCATTAATGACAAAAAAGTGAGTAGAAACCCTACTCACTTTTTTTACCCAAATTTTTTTTCGAATTTGACAATACTCTCTTATTACTATCCCTTTACTGAACCAGCAGTAACTCCACCTATGATATATTTTGAAAAGAAAGCAAATGCTATTAATATAGGTACAACAGAAAGAGCAATTGCCATATACGCAGCTGCAAAGTCTGTCCTGTATACACCTTTTGCATTAGCAACAATAATAGGTACAGTTCTAAGTTTTTCATCTCTTATAACTATCTGAGGAATCAACAGTTGATTCCATGAGTTTATAAAATTAAACATACCCATTGTCGCGATAGAAGGACTAGCTATTGGCAATACCATTTTATTAAATATGCCAATTTCAGTTGCTCCATCTATCCTTGCAGACTCTACAATAGAATCTGGAAGTGCAGAATCTAAATACAACTTTACAAAATAAACAAACTGAGCACTAGCTATCATTGGTATAATGAGCGCCAATAAATTATTCATCAATTTTAACTTCTGAACAACATCATAAAAACCAATTACACTAAGTTGAGGCGGAACCATCATAGAGCATAATATAACCCAGAATAGTGCCTTATTACCAACAAATTTGTACTTAGAAAAACCGTAAGCGGTTAATGTACCGAAATAAGCAAGCAAAGCAGTACCAACTCCAGAAACAATAAGGCTGTTTCTAAAGCCTATCCATATATTAACCCTAGATTTCATCTTTAAATAATTGTCTATAGCATATTTTCCGGGAAGTAAGTTCATTCCTCGAGCAATAGCGGCATTATCATGTGTTGCATTTATAATCATAAAGTAGAATGGTAGAAAACATATAACTGCCAGTCCTATTAAGAAAATGTATAAAAGAATATCCCCTATACTAAGTCTAAAAGCACCTTTTTTACCCATTAAATCTCTTCCCCCTTATACATCTTCTTTTGGATTAATAAATCTAAGTGCTATAAAAACAACAATAAATATATGCACAAAAAGTCCAATAGCTACAGCCGAGGCATATCCTAAATTATAGTTAGTAAATCCTTGTCTGTAGATGTGCATTACCATTGTAGTTACTGAATTTTGGGGAGCTCCTGTACCATTTGTCAATACTTGTGGAATATCATACATACTAAGTCCACCAATGATCGACGTTACAACTTGATAAGTCATAATAGGTCTAAGCTGAGGTAGAGTAATACTCTTAAATGTTTGCCATTTTGTGGCTCCATCAACCCTAGCTGCTTCAAACAATTCCTCAGGAATAGCTTTTATTCCTGCCATAAATATGATCATAGTATATCCAAACCACATCCATGTCAGAATTGTAGAAATAGATAACCTAGTCGCCCAAGCATTCTGCAGAAAATTAAATGGCTCTTTCAATATATTAAAAGCCACTAAAAGATCATTTACAGCTCCTTTTGGATGTCCTAAAAGAAAAGCAAACAAAGCCCCTACCGAAGCCATTGTAATAAGATTTGGCAAATAGAAAATAGCCCTAAACCCTTCTTTTCCTTTTATCCTATTGTGTTTGTCTGTCAATAAGATAGCTAAAGCTAAAGCACCTATAAACTGAGGAATAACATTAAATATCCACAAAATCCAAGTGTTTTTTATACTTTGAGGAAAAATTCCTCCTTGCAAAAAATCTTGAAAAAGTCTCCGATAGTTTTTTAAGCCAACCCATTCCGGTGGTATAGTAGCTCCTTCCCAAACTGTAAAACTTAAGTAAATAGTATTGAGTATAGGATATACAATAAATATAGCCATAACAATAAAAAAAGGCAATATAAACAAATATCCGTAATGGGCGTATTTATCATTTTTAGATAAACTCTTAAACAAAGAATATAACCTCCCATATTAATTCTTTGCCCTACTACCCAAATGGGTAATAGGGCAATAGAGAAATTCAAATTAATAAATATTTTTACTACCTTATTGCCAATTATTCTACTGTTACTTTATCTCCAAGGTCACTTCTAACTTGATCCTTGAACTGAGCCCACATTTGGTCTTTTGTAGTATTACCTGCAAGATACGTAAGCATAGCATCTTGGAATGCATTTGTAATCTTATCGTCATGCTCTGTTATAATTGCACCGTTTATATCCTTTATCATAGGACCAAAGAATTCATATGGGTTTTGATTTGTAGTTTCACTTACCATTTCTGGATCATTTGATAGAGTTTCGATAGCTGCAAGGTTACTTATAAAGTCACCACTCTTCTTAGCCCAAGCTATTGATTGCTCTTCATCAAGAGTAATGAATTTTATGAATTCCCAAGCAAGTTCTTTGTTTGGACTCTTACTGTACATTCCAAACCAAGTACCTCCCCAAGTATATGGAGCTGGAGCTTTTGCAAGACCCCAATCGCCTTTATTTTTTCTATCTTCTGGTTGGTTAGCATCGATAATCCATGGCACACCCCATGTTGGTATTGCATATGCGAAATGTATATCATCTGTTATTGCTGCTGACCATTGAGGTTCCCATGCTGGCAATCCGCCTTCAGCACCTGCATCTCTCAACTGCTTAGCAACGTCTACAAACTCTTCCATTTTAGGATCTATTGTCAATTTACCGTCTTCTACCCAAGCGTGGTCACGAGCACCTAAGTACATTCTCATTAACTCAGCCATACCCGGGAATAATATTGCTTTTTTACCACTTACTTCTTGAAGCTTTTTACCTGTTTTAACAATTTCATCTGCAGATGAGAACAATTTACCTATTTCTTCAGGATCATCAGTTCCAAGATATTGTTTAGCCATATCCCTTTTATATCCTACAGCCGCTGCAGCTGCTTGATGGGATAATGCTCTGATTTTTCCGTCATCACTAGTACCGATATCAATTGTATAAGGAACTAATTTAGATTTTAAATCCCCTTCAAAATAAGGTGTAAGATCTTCATAACCGTCAGAGAGATTAACAAATCTCTTAACGAATGCTACCTCTGATGCGTATACGTCAGGTACGTTCTGACCAGATCTTAATGCTGAAGTAATTAATGTTTGATAGGCACCATCTGTGTCAGCTGTGATTTCCAATTTTACGTCCACATTAGGATACTTTTCCTTAAATGCAGCAACAAGCTTTGATGCTTCATCGTCGTTAAAGTGTCCAACTACAAGTGTACCAGTAAAGTCTTCTGGCTTTTTAGCTGATTGTCCTGCATCTGTAGAGACTGGTGGTTGTGTTGGATCAGCTGTCTTGTCTGGATTCTTCGATTCATTGTTGCAACCCGCCATTAGCGAAGTAATCATTAGACCACTTACTGCTAAGGATGCAGCTCTTCTTAAAAACTTACTATTCATTGTTTTTGTCCCCCTTGTTTTTTTAAGTTTTCTTTATTAAACCATACAAAAGCTTTATATGTAAATTAGTATGGAATAATCACTTAATCATATTTTAAATCAAATCAGCAAAAAATTCAACTTCTAAACCAGTTAATTATGTATGAATGTATAATCAATATTTCTGTATTAACTACTCTCTACACTAATTCAACGTAATAATACTTTACTTTTACTAAGAACAATCTTTAAGTTTATAGGATTCATGCCAGCTTACGCATCAACTGTTATTAAGTTTTATATTCTGAATTCTAGTGACACTAATATTACTTATACATTAAATAATATTATTAACTTATCCCCAAAAATACAACGTAAAAAAATGCTATTTTAAAGCAATATATTATAACACAGGCGATTTAACGGCATTTTTCTCTAATATAGTCCGTTTTTTTCTATATTTATCTATTTTTCAACATCCGACTTTACTAATTTTCCTCATCCATACAATTTTTAGTCGATTTATAATAAACATTCCTATTCAAAGCCAACTGGGAGTAGTTATTGTTAAAAACACCAATCAATTGACATTTATATACATTGAAACCACCAAAAGCTTATTAAGCCAAAAATTACATATATGTAATTTTTCCCACCTAGCTCATTTAACAAAAATCATCACAAATTAATAATAGTGTCAAACACTATATAAAGTCAAGAAAAATTTATTATTTCGAAAATAATCAAATCTATAAGAAATTATGGTATCCATTATTTTACTATCTCAAACATTTAGCAAGATACCATAATTTCTTAGTTTTGTCTCAATTCCCCAGCATAGTATTTATTATTATATCACTTTATGAGAGACAATACGAAGATGGTTATCACGCTAACATATTTAAAGTATAATGCAAATTAAACCTCCGCTTCCCTCATTAATTATCTTTTGTAAAGTCTCCTGAAGTTTTAGCTGAGCATCTTCTGGCATCCTATACAATTTGTTTTGCAGCCCCTCACTTACCAATTCATGCAAGGACTTTCCAAAAATATTTGATTGCCAAAGTTTCTCTGGTTCATTTTCAAATTCTTTAAGTAAGTAATTCACAAGCTCTTCTGACTGTTTTTCCGAGCCAACTAATGGAGCTATTTCTGTTTCGATATCGGCGCGTATCATATGAATTGAAGGTGCACTAGCTCTTAGTTTAACACCAAACCTACTACCCTGTTTAACAATTTCTGGTTCTTCTAAAGACATTTCGTTCATTTGAGGAGTAACTATCCCATAGCCTTTTAGTTTAACCTCATGAAGAGCAAATTCTACTTTCTCGTACTCTTTCTTAATCTTTGCCATTTTCCTCATTAGGCTGATAAGCTTATATTCTCCCTCAATTTCCAAGCCTGTTATATCGCTTAGGATACTGTAGAATAAACCATCTGTTTCATTTATCTCTATTAAAGCACTTCCTGTACCTAAATTTATATTGTCAATCTGTGCTTTTTTAATAAAAGTTTTATAATCAGCAAATTTATTTAAGCTACCTTTTATTTCCCTAATTTTAGTGATTCCATCAAAGGTTTCTCTAATTGAGTTTATCATATCAATTTTCAGCCAATGAGCATCGTCAAGGCATTCAATCCATCTAGGAATATTAATTCCTATTTCACTGATAGGAAACTCAAGCAATACCCTTTCCATTATAGCATTTAAGTCTTCAATCCTCAACTGAGCACAATTTGTTCCAATTACAGGGACCCCGTATTTTTCTTCGAGTTCCACTCTAAGCTGTTCAGCCTCATCGCTCGAAGGGTCTCTCGAATTCAAAATGATAACAAAGGGCTTGTTTATTTCCTTCAGTTCCTTTACTACACGTTCTTCAGCCTCAACATAATCTTCCCTGCTTATATCCGTTATACTTCCGTCGGTTGTAATGACAAAGCCTATGGTTGAATGTTCATCTATAACCTTCCTCGTGCCTATTTCTGCAGCCTCGATAAAAGGAATCTGATGTTCAAACCATGGGGTTGAAACCATTCTAGGAGCATCATTTTCCACATGTCCTAGTGCACCTTTAACAAGATATCCGACACAATCTACCAATCTTACTTTAAACTGTACATTTTCATCAAGAGCAATCTGAATAGCTTCATTTGGTACAAACTTTGGCTCTGTTGTCATTATTGTGCGTCCTGAAGCACTTTGTGGCAACTCGTCATTAGCTCTGCTTCTTGAATACTCATTTTCAATATTGGGCAATACCAGCAAATCCATAAATCTTTTTATAAATGTTGACTTTCCCGTTCTCACAGGTCCTACAACACCTATATAAATGTCACCTTGCGTCCTTTCTGATATTTGCTGGTAAATATTATATTTTTCCACCCGCAACCCCCCTTACTTTTATTTGAAAATATCAATTTCAAAACTATTCACCCAAAACTTAAGCCAGTAAATTAAAAGGTTTATCATATATCTAATAAAATACTGCCTTTAGTTTAGGTCGTTTCAAAAATAACTTATTCAATCTCCACGTATTAAAAGACCAATACAACAGATTTTTTTAAACAGCAATTGCAAAGCTATTTTTGAAATCACCCTATAAAAGTTTAACTTAAGTTTTAAGTACTAGTACCCTTATCAATATAAATATATTGTAATGAATGTTCTATTATTACAAAAAGGACAAAAAAAATATGTGTTGGTAATCTTTTTTATTTACCAACACATATTAAAAACTCAAATTATCCTTACGAAAAGTTTTACAGCCAACTACCCTCATCTAGTATTTCAACTTCATTCTTTTTATCACGCGTCATCAAGTCTGCTACGGCTTGTTTTGCATTTTTGCCCTTAAATAAAACATTATATGCTTCAGCAGTAATCGGCATTACCACTTCCTTTTTAGCTGCTAATTCATAAGCTGCCTTTGTTGTAGTGGCTCCTTCTACTACCATCTTAACATCTTCGACAGCTTCCTTGAGAGATTTACCTTGTCCTATAAGAATACCAGCACGCCTGTTCCTGCTGTGCATACTAGTGCAAGTCACAATTAAATCCCCAATTCCGGCAAGACCAGCAAAAGTCTCTCTTCTTGCTCCCATCGATACTCCTAATCTTGTGATTTCTGCAATCCCACGGGTCATCAAAGCAGCTTTTGTGTTATCACCAAATCCCAAGCCATCTGATATTCCTGCACAAAGAGCTATTGAGTTCTTTAAAGCTCCCCCAAGCTCAACACCAATTATATCTGTATTTGTATAAACTCTAAACTTTGGAGACATAAAAACATCCTGTACAAACTCTGCTGCTTTAATATTCTCAGATGCCGCCACAACTGCAGTGGGAACCTCTTTACCTACCTCTTCCGCATGACTAGGGCCAGACAGTGCAACAGGCTCACACTGGGGCACTTCCTGTTTTATGACTTCCGAAAGTCTTAGTCCTGTGCCTTCCTCTATTCCCTTCGAACAGGAAACTACTACAACTCCATTCTTTACATACTTTGACATAAGCTTTGCACTTGCTCTTATGGTATGAGAAGGAACTACCATCGTAATAGCATCAACTCCATCTATTGCCTGTTCAATATCTGTAGTTCCAAAAACTCCTTCAGGTATTTTAATTCCAGGAAGTTTGTCTATATGCTCTCTAGCTCCATTAATCATATCTATTTCATCTTTAAAGACCGACCACATTTTTACTTTGTGTCCACACTTCGCAAGTAGAATGGAAAGTGCTGTTCCCCAACTACCTGCTCCAATAATTGCAATATTCCTATTCATAGTATTTAAGCCCCCTTAACATTAAGCTTTCTTTTTTAAACCAAGTTTTGACTCGGTACCGTTTAACAGTCTGACAATATTTTGATTGTGTCTTCCTATCGCTAGTACAGCTAAAAATAGTGCAAAAATAATAAAAAGTATATTTTTATAAAAAACCGCTATAAAAACTGGGAATAATGCACTACCTATTATTGATCCTAAAGAAACATATCTAGTTATGGCAACTATAATAATAAAGATTCCAAGCAAGATAAGTCCTATGTATGGAGCCGTCATCATTACAACTGAAAATGTTGTAAGTATTCCTTTGCCCCCTTTAAAACGGAAATACAATGGCCAATTATGACCTAGGATAGCACCTAGGCCTCCAAAAAACATACCTAAATTCGAAGGAGTCTCAATAGTCATAAATTCTACAGACTGTATATCTTTTAAAATAAAGTATCCGATAAGGCAGGAAAGAACTCCTTTTAATAGGTCACCTAAAATAACAAGGAGTGCTGCTATTTTGCCTATAGTTCTAAGAGTATTTGTCAAACCTGCATTTCCGCTTCCATGTTTTCTTACATCAATTCCGTAAAATTTACCAACAATGAGAGAGGTATTAGCACTTCCCAACAAATAACCTACTAGTATGGCAATAAGTATTTTAATAACAACCCACACTATTATCACTCCCTGTCCTTCTCTCTGAGTATGAATTTTATTGGTGTTCCTTCAAATCCAAAACTTTTTCTAAGTTGATTTTCCAAATAACGTTCATAGGAATAATGCATAAGTTCCATACTGTTTATAAATAGTACGAAAACTGGTGGTTTTACACTTGCCTGCGTCATATAGTAAATTTTAAGTCTTTTTCCTTTATCCGATGGTGGCTGAACCATTGCAGTAGCTTCATTAAGTAAATCGTTCAGAACTCCTGTCGAAATTCTAAGTGCAGCCTGATTCGCAACATACTTAATAAGCTCATAAATTCTATTAACTCTTTGCCCGGTTTTCGCGGATATGAATAAAACAGGAGCATATAACATAAAACCCAGTTTTTCAAGCACCGTTTTATGATACTCTTCTAATGTACCGGTATCTTTTTCGACCAAATCCCACTTGTTTACAACAACAATTGAAGCTTTTCCCTGTTCATGAGCATAACCGGCAATCTTTGTATCCTGCTCAGTAACACCTTCTACAGCATCTATCATTATAAGACATACATCTGCCCTTTCAATGGCAGCCCAAGATCTTATAGTGCTATATCTTTCAATGTTTTCATAAATCTTGTTCTGCCTTCTGATACCTGCAGTATCGATAAAGACAAATTTACCTTCCTCATTATCAACATAGGTATCTATAGCATCCCTTGTAGTACCAGGTATATCACTCACAATAACTCTCTCTTCTCCTAAAACCTTATTTATGAGTGAAGATTTACCAGAATTAGGCTTACCAATAACGGCTACCTTTATTACTTCCTCATCGTATTCTTCATGATCTTCATCAGGAAAATGCTTATAAATCTCATCGAGCAAATCTCCCATCCCAAGCCCATGGATAGAAGAAACTGTCATCAATTCTCCTATACCTAAATTATAAAATTCATACACCTCAGCCGGAAGCTCACCTACTCTATCCACCTTATTTACTACAAGAATAATAGGTTTTTTAGACTTTCTAAGCATAGTAGCCACTTCGTTGTCCGAAGCAGTTAGACCATCCTTCATATCCACCATAAATACAATTACATCAGCAGTTTCAATTGCTATTTCGGCCTGGCTCTTCATCTGCTGCATAATCTTGTCCTCTGAGTAGGGTTCTATACCTCCCGTATCTATTAGAGTAAACTTTCTATTCCTCCACTCAACCTCAGCATATATTCTATCCCTTGTAACTCCAGGAGTATCTTCTACAATTGATATTCTTCTCCCTGCAAGGTAATTGAAAAAAGTGGACTTTCCAACATTTGGTCTTCCAACAATTGCAACAATCGGTTTTGACAAAGTATTTCCCTCCAATTATATATCACCATATTAAACTCATATTATTATTTTGCCTTGAAAATACAAGTTCAATATACAAATCTACATGAATTCTCAAAAGAAAATAATACACTTTTCTAGAAACATACAGCACAATATATTATAATTCTTTTCCAAGTACTTTTACAATAAAATCTTTGCCGCTATTATCAACAATACTAACATTAATCTTCAGTTTTTGTTCTATATCTTTTATGGTATAATCATCAAGCAAAACTTCTTCACCGGATCTTAACATAGATCTAGAAAGAAGTAACTCCTCTCCAAGGTCTTTGCCTTTCAACTGTTCTAGTATATCCTGACCTGTAAGTAATCCTGTTACTGTAACATTTTCCCCAAAAAAGTGGTTTTCTATCTTATAAATTTTTATATTTAAGTGATTATATTTCTGTTGAAGTTTTTCTGCCATCTCCCTTATATGTAAATAAGAAGAAACTCCGGTGGCTATACTTATATTTCTAAGCTCAAATTTTTGAGTATCCTTCGATCCCTTTAATTTAAGTTTGTTTTCTTGTTCAAGTTTGTTTTCTTGTTCAAAAGAACGGTGTTCGAGTTGTTCTAAATACTCCATAAACTCTTGTTTGAATTGGGCAATGAGACCAACTCCATTCTCAATCTGCGGAAAATCTTCATATGCCTCATAAGCAGGTATATTTTCTTCTGCCATAATATAAAATTCATCGGCAATATATACCACTCTTTTGCCGAACTTATCCAAAAACTTTTTCTGCCAACTCTCTATCTGTTTTATTACTTTAGCAGACGCTTCCATATCGTAAGGTTTTAAGTAACATAAACCCTCTCTATACTTTGTAATACCTACAGGAACTACAGAAACACTTTTGACCCCTGGGTAGAGCTCGCCTAGTTCTTTCAAAGACCTTTCTAACTCTTTTTCATCATTTATTTCTCTACACAAAACTATTTGACAGTTAACTTCAATTCCCCCATCAATAAGCTTCTGTATCTTTTCTACGACATCACCTGCGTTTTTATTTTTAAGCATAAATACTCTCAGATCCGGATTGGTAGTATGAACAGACACGTTAATAGGAGACATTTTATATTTAATTATTCTGTTTATATCTTCAAAGGTCATATTGGTAAGGGTAATATAATTTCCCATAAAAAAAGAAAGTCTCGAATCATCATCTTTAAAATAGAGTGTGTCGCGCATACCCTTAGGCAGCTGATCTATAAAACAGAAAACGCATTTATTTTTACAGCTTTTTGCATCATCTATCATCAAACTTTCAAATTCAAGTCCAAGGTCTTCATATTCTTCTTTCTCAATTTCTATTTCCCACAATTCACCATCTTGCTTAAGAATCTCAAGCACCAAATTTTCATTGGTAATTAAAAACCGATAATCAAAAATGTCTCTGATTTTTTCACCGTTAACACTTAAGATTGCGTCACCTGCTTCGATTCCACCCTCTTCGGCTATGCTTCCAGGCAAAACACTTTTAATAGGAATAACTTGTTCTTTCAAAGGGTACCTCCAGATTTAAACATACTGTAACATATTTATATATTAAAAGGTCTGTCGGAAAATTCCATAGTGTCAGACCTTATTGTGCTAAAATTTTAGCATCACTATAAAAATGTATTAAAACGCAATTTACAATTAGTAAAAAGCAGCAGTGTACACTGCTGCTTTTTACTAAAATTTATTAAGATCCAACTTGAACTACATCTTTACCATCATAAAAACCGCATTGTTTACAAACTCTATGTGGCATCTTAAGAGCGTGGCAATGTGAACACTCAACTAAATTAGGTGCTGATAACTTCCAGTTAGCCCTTCTGCTACCAGTTCTTGCTTTTGACCATTTACGCTTTGGAACTGCCATGTATAACACACCTCCTCATCATTATACAAACGTCACTTGTATATAAATTAAGTAATTTCTATTTATTGAAGAAATTCTTAAGAGCTTCCATACGAGGGTCCATTTCCTCTTCGTTACAACTGCATCTCTTTGTATTAAGTTCAGCACCGCACTTAGGACATAACCCTTTGCAGTCAACTCTACACATATGCCTTGTAGGCAGATTTAAAATTATATTATCTTTTAATACTTTATCAAGTAAGACGACTTTATCGCTATATACATAACAGTCCTCATCCTCGATTTGTCCCTCACGAGCGAATTCTTCCTCAAGGTCTACTTCTAAAGATGACCGAACATCTTTTAAACATCTTGAACATTTAACTAAGTAATCAACTTTTAAACGTCCGTCCATTTTTACAATGTCGCCCATATTTGTAAATCTGCACTTTAACTTAACCGGCATGTCAATAACAAAGTCATCCTCTAACTCATCAAAACCTTTGAGAACTTCTTCCCTATCAACATCAAGTGATGCACCGTTAACCTTAAGTATATCCGATATATCAACCTTCATATACTCACCTCTTAAACCGACAGAAAATATTATACTAAGTAATGAAACTTTTGTCAATAACGACACATAAGGAATTTTCTTAGCTTCAATGCTTAATCATTTTTTAGCTTTCCATTAATATTAGTCAATAGGAAAACAACGCTTCTATAAGGAAATTTTCTTTATTTAAAGAAAAACTATTTTAACAATTTTTGAGTTTCCCTTGCAATTGCAAGCTCTTCATTTGTCGGTATAACAATGGTTTTAACTCTTGAACCCGGTGCACTTATGTCTATTTCTTTACCTATCACTTTATTCTTTTCCATATCCACTTCAATTCCTAAGAAATCCAAATCTTTTAGTATCTTACTTCTTACCAAGTCATTATTTTCGCCAATTCCGGCAGTAAATACAACAGCATCTGCACCATTCATTATGCCTATATAATCACCGATAAAGCGTTTTACTTTATAACAGAAGATATCCAATGCTAGTATCGCTCTATTATTTCCATTTTCAGCTGCTTCCTGAACATCTCTGAAGTCACTACTTACACCTGAAACTCCAAGAACTCCAGACTTCTTGTTTAGGAAATCACTTACATCCTTAACAGTCATTTTTTCCTTGTCCATTAAAAAGGATATAACAGCTGGGTCTATAGTTCCACTTCTTGTACCCATAGCAAGACCTTGAAGTGGGGTGAATCCCATTGATGTTTCTATGGACTTTCCGTTCTTAACTGCACATATACTAGCACCATTTCCTAAATGGCAAGTAACTATTTTCAACTCTTCTATAGGTCTTCCTAACATTTCAGCAGCTTTATTAGCTACATATTTATGTGAAGTGCCATGAAATCCATATTTTCTCAAACGATACTTTTCATATATTTCATAAGGAAGAGCATATATGTATGCATGAGCTGGCATCGTTTGATGAAATGCAGTATCGAATACAGCTACCATCGGTATATCAGGCATAATTTGTTGACATGCTTCAATTCCTATTATATTTGATGGGTTATGCAAGGGTGCAAGTTCGATACACTCCTTAATCGCATTCATAACGTTAATATCTATTATAACCGAATCTTTAAATTTTTCTCCTCCATGAACAATACGATGCCCAACTGCTCCTATCTCGGACATACTAGCTATAACACCGGTCTTACTATCAGTAAGAGCACTTAGCACCTCCTGTACAGCAACTTTGTGATTATACAAATCCTTCTCAATAATAACAGTGTCACTTCCAATTTTTGAATGTTTTAAGAAAGACTGCTCAAGACCAATTCTATCGCACACACCCTTTGCAAGAACACTTTCATTTGTCATATCAATAAGCTGATATTTTAAAGAGGAACTACCTGTATTAATAACTAATACTTTCATTGTAACATCTCCTATTCTATATTTGAGAGTGAAATATTTTCAATCCCTTTAATATTTTTCATTAATTTAAAAATCTATTATTACTTCTTAAGCTTTATCTTTAAATGTTTTGAGCCTGAACTGCTGTAATAGCTGCAACTCCAACAATATCCTCTGCACTACATCCTCTTGAAAGGTCGTTTACAGGCTTTGCAATCCCCTGTGTTATAGGACCGTAGGCTTCAGCTTTTGCAAGTCTTTCAGTGAGCTTATAGGCAATATTGCCGCAATTTAAATCTGGGAAAATCAAAACATTTGCTTTTCCTGCCACTTTGCTGCTAGGAGCCTTTGATTTAGCAATAGCTTGTACAAGTGCTGCATCAGCTTGTAACTCCCCATCTAAAGCAAGATTTGGTGCTTTTTCCTTTGCTAGCTCAGTTGCCTTAACCACTTTTTCCGTCAATTCACTCTTCGCACTACCATAAGTTGAATAGGACAACATCGCAACTTGTGGCTCATCCTGTACTAATTGTTTAAAGGAATTAGCCGAGGCTAATGCTATCTCAGAAAGCTGTTCTGCATCGGGGTTCTCAACAAGCCCACAATCCCCGTATATAAAAGTTCCGTTATGACCATATTCACAATCGGGAACTACCATTACAAAAAATGCCGATACTAACTTTGTCCCTGGTGCTGTTTTCAAAATCTGAAGAGCAGGTCTTAATGTATTTCCTGTTGAATTGATTGCACCTGCTACCATACCATCTGCATGACCCTGTTTAACCATCATAACTCCGTAATAAAGAGGGTTATTCATTGTCTCTCTTGCTTGTTCAATAGTCATTCCCTTAGACTTTCTAAGCTCACAAAAAGCTTGTGCGTATTCCTCAAAATTTGAAGAACTATGGGGATTCTCAATTTTAACTTTTGATAAATCAAGATCTCCTGCTAGCTTTTTGATTTCAGCCTCATCCCCCACAAGTACTACGTTTGCAACTCCTTGGTTAGAAATCATAGACGCTGCTTTAACCACCCTTAAATCTGTACTCTCTGGAAGAACAATAGTCTTAATATCAGACTTTGCTCTTTCAATTACTTTTTCCAAAAAACTCATTGTTTTACCCCTTTCAATCTATTTATTCAATCAAGAAAATTCGATTCGCTCATGACTTTTCTTGTTCACTAGGGAACCCTATGGTTCCCTTCGACGGATGCTTCGCATCCGGTGTACCCTCCTTAAAACGGACAAGTGAATCCTCTTGTCAATCCCCAGTATAGGAATTTACAAAAACTAGTGTTTTTATAAATTCCTATACTTCAAGAAAATCACTATAGTTGACTTCGATACAACTCTACCTTAACTGTTACTATTTGATATTAATATGCACAAATTTATTAATACATATTATTGAATGCATACTGCATTTTTCAACCAATATTACATTAAAACAATAATAGTTCTAATCACCAGTTGTGTGAAAAAATCAACGGATAATTATCACCAGGTAATAGTATCAGATACCTTGAAACCATTATTCTACCAAGTATTAATTATATACAAAATGTTTATTGTATACAAGATTGAGTTCCATCATTTTTTCTTTTTTTCACAATTAAGCTTAGGTTAAGTCCAAATCTTTAGCTTAATCTTGAAAAAGTAAAAATTTCTCCGAACACAAAAATGCAGCCTATTTCAGCCGCATTATTACTATTTTTCCAATTCTTCCTTCAATATTCTATTTACTATCTTAGGATTAGCCTTACCTTTTGTTTCCTTCATCACTTGTCCAACTAAAAAACCGAAAGCTCTTTGCTTCCCCTTTCTATAATCTTCTACCGATGGAGAATTACTTTGAAGTACCTTTTTGACAACTACCACTAATGTGTTTTCATCACTTAGTACTTCTAATCCTTCTTCCTTTACAATGATTTCAGGATCTCTATTCTGGTCAAACATCTTTTCAAATACTTTCTTTGCTATAGTACCACTTATTGTTCCCTTATCAATTAGCATAACAAGCTTCGAAATGTATTCGGCAGGAAAGGGGATTTTTTCCACTTCCATCTCCTTCTCTTTAAGCAACCTTAATAGATCACCCATTATCCAGTTGGCAACAGCCTTTTTATTTTCGAATTTCTTCACAGCCTCTTCAAAAAAGTCGGCAAGCACCTTTGAACCTGTAAGTATAGATGCATCATAATTAGGAAGTCCAAACTCACTTATATAACGCTTTTTTCTAACTTCCGGCAGTTCTGGTAAGCTTTCTTCAATCTCCTGCTTCCACTTATCATCAATTACTATAGGCATAAGATCAGGTTCTGGAAAAAATCTGTAATCATGGGCTTCTTCTTTACTCCTCATTGAGTAACTGATGCCCTTAACATCATCCCAACGCCGTGTTTCCTGTAAAACATCAGCTCCGCCTTCAATAGCCTCTATCTGTCTCTTTGTTTCCCCCTCAATAGCTCTAACAATGGCTTTAAAGGAATTCAAATTTTTCATCTCAGTTCTTGTACCAAATTCCTTTTGTCCGATTGGCCTTACCGAAAGGTTCACGTCAGCTCTCAATGAGCCTTCCTGCATTTTGCAATTACATACATCAATGTACTCAAGTATTGCCTTAAGGCTTTCAAGATATGCTATAACCTCTTGAGCACTTCTCATATCTGGCTCAGAAACAATTTCTATAAGAGGAACTCCACATCTGTTAAAATCTATAAGAGAAGCAGATTGTTGATCATCGTGTATTAGTTTTCCTGCATCTTCTTCTATGTGAATCCTAGTAATACCAATTCTTTTTGTCCTGCCTTCAACTTCTATATCTATATGACCACTAGAACATATTGGAATATCGTATTGCGAAGTCTGGAAAGCTTTCGGCAAATCAGGATAAAAATAATTCTTTCGATCTTGCTTACTGAACTGTGCGATATGGCAATTAGTAGCAAGTCCAGTTCTCACTGCATATTCCACAACCTTTTTGTTTAAAACCGGAAGCACTCCTGGCATACCTATACAAATAGGGCAGGCATGAGTATTTGGCTCTCCTCCGAATTCTGTTGTACAAGAACAGTATATTTTTGACTTTGTTGAAAGTTCAGCATGAACTTCAAGACCTATAACTACTTCATATTCCATATTCCAATTCACCTCTAATCCTCGCCTTTTTATTATGGTCGGTGTTCTGTTCAAAACTAAAACCCACCTTAAGTAAAGTGCTTTCACCAAAAGGTTTGCTTACAAGCTGAAGACCTATAGGGAGCCCTTTACTGTCAAATCCACAAGGTACAACCAATCCAGGTAGTCCTGCCAAATTAGCAGAAACAGTATATATATCTCCAAGATACATCCCAAGAGGATTATCCGCATTTTCACCAAACTTATATGCTGTTGTAGGGGCAGCCGGACCCAAAACTACATCATATTTTTCAAAAGCCTCATCAAATTCATTTTTTATTAATGTCCTAACCTGTAATGCTTTTTTATAGTATTCATCATAATAACCAGAACTTAATACATAGGTTCCAAGCAATATTCTCCTTTTAGCCTCTGTACCAAAACCTTCACTTCTAGACTTCTTGTATAAATCCAAAAGATCGGAAAACTTCTCTGCTCTATAACCGTATTTTACTCCGTCATATCTTGCAAGGTTTGAGCTTCCTTCAGCCGATGAAATAATATAGTATGCTGCAATAGCATGCTCGGTAAGAGAAAACGAAAATTCCTCGCATTGTGCACCAAGCTGTTTTAACACCTTTACTGCCTCTAAAACAGCCGTTTTCACTTCAGAATCTAAGCCATTTCCCATATATTCTTTAGGTATTCCAACTTTTAATCCTTTTACATCATTAACAAGAGCTTTAGTATAGTCAGGATATTTAAAATTCAAAGAAGTTGAATCCATTGGGTCATATCCCGTTATGCTGTTTAATACAATAGCACAATCTGTGACATCCTTTGTCAAAGGTCCAATTTGATCAAGAGATGAGGCAAAAGCAATCAATCCAAACCGTGAAACCACCCCGTATGTAGGCTTCATGCCAACAACTCCACAAAACGATGCAGGTTGTCTTATAGAACCACCAGTATCAGACCCTATTGCAAATGCTGTAAGATTTGCTGCCACTGCTGCGGCTGCACCTCCACTTGACCCTCCGGGAACCCTATCTATATCCCAAGGATTTTTAGTTAATTTGAAATATGAATTTTCTGTAGAACTTCCCATTGCAAACTCGTCCATATTTAGCTTTCCAATAATGACAGCATCTTCTTCTAAAAGCTTTTTTATTACAGTAGCATTGTAGGGCGGTACAAAATTTTGCAGCATTTTTGATGCACAAGTTGTCTTTATTCCTTCTGTACAAATATTGTCTTTTATGGCAACGGGTATTCCTGATAGATAAGAATTCACTTCACCTTTATCAATTCTTTTCTGGACTTCTACAGCTCTTTTGACGGCATCTTCACCTAAGACGGATAAATAACTTCCGATTGTAAAATCTATTTTTTCAATTCTTCTTAAGAAGGATTTTGTAATCTCAACAGCACTTACCTTTTTGTGCTTTATAAATTCATTCATTTCGTGAATTGTTAGTTCGCATAATTCCATCTATCTAGTCTCCTTAACGCACTTTTATATAAGTTTATACCACTTTATAAAAAATGACCAATTCAATATTTAAGTCATAAGCCATCAAATTAATTTTTTGAAATAGTCAATAATCATTTTGTCCATATCTAATATATGTAAAATTTTTAATATATTTTGATTGTCCTTTAACCTATTATTTTATTCAACAACCTTAGGAACCTTAAAGCAGCCCCCTTCGCTTAAAGGTGCATTTGCAAGGAGCTTTTCCTTTGGATATGATGGTTCTGACTTATCCTCTCTAAAAACGTTGTTTATTTGCATAACATGAGCTGTGGGCTTAACCTTTGATGTATCAAGCTCCTTAAGCTTGTCCATATAAGCTATGATTTGTTTCATATCAAAAAGCAACATGGACTTTTCCTCTTCAGTGAGGTCTAACCTAGAAAGATTTGCTATATGTTCGATCGTATTTTTAGTGATCTCCACAACTTTACCTCCTTGTCATAACAATCCTTATATAAAACACATCTAATAAAATCAAATTACATCAGCTATATCATTTTGTTAATTCTTCCGGTTACATCTTTACTAAATCTATCAATATATCCTTTAACAAATTCGGAAACACTCATATTTTCATCTTTGATAAGGGGTGTCAAATCCATACCGTAAATTACTGACGAATATTTATCCACATTGAAAGAAGACAAAAACGTTGCATTAGACAGTCGATTTCCGCATACAGCCTGGTCATATCTCTTTCCACCACAAATCTGAGAATCAAATACCCCTAAAATCGATTGTGCTATATTTGGACGTGCTGAAACATTAAAAATCACTTTCTCGTTATCGTTTATCCAATCCATTTTACCCCAGACTTCACACCCATATAGCTTTTCCGGTCTATAATCAATGGGTAATTCCCTTATTGCACGGATAAGTCTTAACGCTACACCTACGTGTGTACTATGCTTATCTGCTAAATTGTGAGTGTACATAACTTTAGGCCTTGCAACGGAAATAAGTTGCATAATATCTTCCACAACTTCATTATTGCATTTGTCTTTTATTTCAGCACTCTCATAATCAAGCATTGCCAAAAATCCATATTCTCCTACAAAGGCTGCTTTTTTCTGCTCAATCTTTCTAATCTGCTTCATTTCTTCATTGGTATAGTTCTGATAAACGCCACTTCTTGGACTGCCCGCACCATTAGTAACAACGACAGCCATGAACCACTCATCCGCTCTTCCAAAGCATTTTTGTATTCCATCATAAGCCATAATTTCGATATCATCATGATGTGCAGAAACAGCCATGTGTGTTGTGCGTGAAATAGCTTTATCTATAGCGATATTATCATACACAAAAAATTCCGTGCCACTTTTATTAAGCTTCATATAATCCACCTTTACTACTTATTATTATAAAGTGCCCTATAACGCTTACACTATAAAACTTTTATTCTAGCATTTTTTTGAAATCTTCTTCATTAAGTATCTGTACTCCTAAATTTTGTGCTTTAGTCAGTTTACTTCCTGCATCTTCACCTGCAAGAACATATGAAGTCTTTTTTGATACACTTCCCGATACTTTACCTCCATACATTTGGATTCTTTGCGTTGCCTCATCCCTAGTCATAGTTGGCAAAGTACCTGTCAAAACAAAGGTCTTTCCAGAAAAACGGTCATCTTTTATTGTGCCCAAAACCTTTGACTTCATATTTATTCCGGCTTTCTTAAGTCTATCTATCAGTATTATGTTTTCCTCTTTTGAAAAGAATTCAAGTATATCCCGAACCATGATTTCCCCAAAATCAGGCAATACAATCAACTGCTCATAGGTAGCTTTTTCAATAGATTCCATATCTGTGAAACTAGATGCTAATACTCTAGCAGTTTGCTTACCTACATTTCTAATTCCCAAACCGGTTATAAGCCTATCAATATCATTCTCTTTAGACCTTTCAATAGCCTTAAGAAGATTATCAATTGATTTTTCCCTACCCACTATTCCCTTATCTATAAGCTCCTCACGATAGTCCTCTAAATGAAATATATCCGCTACATCTTTTATATACCCCTCAGACATTAAGGCCTCTACTGAACTCGGACCCAATCCTTCTATATTCATAGCATCCTTAGATGCAAAATAAATGATCCCTCGTATTGCTTGAGCCAAGCATGCCGAACCGGTACATCGTATTTCAACTCCATTTTCCTCACGAAGAGTCGGTGCCCCACATATAGGACATTTATCAGGAATAATATATCTCTTTGCAGAGTCCGGTCTCTTATCGGGTATACTTTTTAACACTTCTGGTATAATGTCGCCAGCCTTTTGAATAATTACCGTATCACCGATCTGAATATCCTTTGAATCAATATAATCCTGATTGTGTAAAGTAGCCTTAGATACAGTAGTTCCGGCTATCTTTACCGGCTTTAAAATCGCTAACGGAGTAAGCCTTCCTGTACGTCCGACCTGAATTATTATGTCTTCAACAACCGTTTCCTTTTGCTCCGGTGGATACTTAAAAGCTACTGCCCATCTAGGTACTTTACTTGTTATTCCTAAACGTCTTCGGTCTTCTAAGCTATCCACCTTAACTACAGCACCATCTATTCCAAAGGACAACTGCCATCTGCTTTCACCAATTTTCGAAATACAATCCCACACCTCATCGGCAGTTTTACAGATTTTAAAACCAGGGCTTACAGGAAATCCTTGTAAAGAAAGCCATTCCAAGCTTTCAGAATGAGATGTAAACTCTCTACCCTGACTTATTTCTAAGTTGAATACATAGATATCGAGGTTTCTTTCTCTTACAACACTAGGATCTAATTGTCTCAATGTACCAGCTGCAAGATTTCGGGCTGTCTGGTATGTTTTACCTCCTATCTCCTCTTGCTTTTGATTGGCCTTTTCAAAAGCCTCATTTGACATATATACTTCTCCACGGACTTCTAAATAAGGCAGTTTACTAGGAAGCGTACGGGGAATGGACTTAATCTCCAATAAATTTTCATATACCGATTCTCCAATTTCGCCATCACCTCTAGTAATACCTTCTGTCAGTTTTCCATCATAATACCTTAAAACCACAGACAGACCGTCAACCTTTCTCTCCACAACAAAGGTAGGGCTTTCCAACTCCTGTATCATCTTATTAACGAAGTTATATACTTCTCCCTTTGAAAAAACATCCTGAAGACTTATTACAGGAACATCATGCTGAACTTTTCTCAATTCACGCTTAACGGTCCCCCCAACTTTCTGGGTAGGAGAATCATATGTGGCAAACTCAGGATATTCCTTTTCAAGCTTCCTTAATTCTAAGGAAAGTTGATCGTACTCATAATCAGAAATTTCAGCATCATCCTGATTGTAATACTTATCATTATGATATTCGATTATCCCTCTTAACTCCTCTATCCTTTTCTTTATATCCATATACCCTCCAATTATTATGTTTTTTTAATAGCAAAAACCCACTCACTTTTTAGAAATCACCTTAATTAATAAAATATTTACCGAAACAACTGTAATAGCCAACCAGATTCCCCCCCATATAAGTGTTGGAAAACCGGTCAACTCAGAAAGTCTTACTATATCCTCCGGTGGTTGTGTGCCCCAACTTTGTACTATTGAAAGCTGTCCATTTAATTTCAATAGAATTGTATTGACAAATGTATCATATATTACATATGCCGCCATAGACATTCCTATAATATCTATCATCAAGTCATTTAGGCTTTCCTTTTGCATCATCAATATCAGAATTACCATCCCAGAAAACGCCAATGATGTAACTAATGTTTTAATAGACGAATTAAATACTATTGATATAGCTATATATATTATAGTAATACTTCCCACCGTGTACTTTTTTAGTTTTGTTTTTTTTAAAAAAAATATAAACAAGCAAAATAATATACTTGAAATATATCCGCTGTTTGCAATAATAAAGCTTGCAATCCAGCTGTTTGCACCAAATACTATATCCCCACTATTTCCATATATCATACGGAAAGCCGATACACCAAAGCCAGATAATGCAGATGCCAATGCATGCCCGACTTTATGAAAAACCAAGGACACTGCTTTAAATGGTCCTACTACTGTCTGATTCCAAAAAACAATCAGGAGTGTTAAAATCAAAAGATACTTCCATATTTTTTTCATATGTACCACCTAGAATAATATTTTCTTTTTGGAATAACCTCAGGTGTTTTAAAAAATTCATTAGTCAATATATATTTCCACCATAATAAAATCAACTTTTTTCAAACATCCTTTGAGCAGTTATTTTTTTAAATAACCTCAATAGAAATTATACATTCATAATACAAAAAAAGAAAGGAAATTCCGATGGCACTAAAAAAGTTTTACTTTTTCCAGCACCCTCGAAATTCCCTTCTTTTTTATAATTTAGGTAATTACAAAATCCTTAATCCATAAACATCCATTCTCCGCTTTCATCCTTTTCCACTTTCATAAACTTAAAAGCCTCCATAACTGCTTCCGTTAAAGCTTCTGCTGCCTTCTGCCTAAACCCCTCATCTGTAAGCTTTGCTCTGTCGGAGGAATTTGACATATAAGCGATCTCTGCAATCACAGCTGGCATATTGGTTTTTCTAAGCACTACAAGATTCGGTCTGTATATTGTACCATTGTCTACAGTCTTTAATGTACTGACAAGTTTATTTTGAACAATTGCTGCGAGTTTCTGTCCGTCCATCTTGTTTTCGTCAGTATCAACAGGGGTACAGTACAAAGTCTCAGTACCCTTATATCCTGCATCATTTGGCATATAATTATTATGTACACTTATAAAAAGTGCCGCATTAATTCTGTTAGCGATATTGACTCTTTCATCTAGACCTACGTCAATGTCTTTATCCCTAGTATAAACCACATTAACCCCTAAGTCTTCGAGTAATTTTCCCATCTTTAGTGATATATCCAAATTCAGCTTTTTTTCGTATAAATCACCTTTTGTAGCTCCTAAATCTTCTCCTCCATGTCCGGGATCTATCACAACTGTAACCTCTTTAGTAATTGGTGTGGAATTATCGACTTCATTAGGCCTACCTTCTCCATTTTCTCTGCCGTTCTTAATATTATTAGATTCATTATTTTGGTTCTCTTCATTGACCACATTTTGGTTGATACTTACACTAAAAACAAAAAGCAGCACAAAAAAAGTCAGTACAAGTAAAAATCTCAATTTCATTGGCATCTTTGTATATGAGTTATATAATTTTCTAATAATTCTAGATATTTCCTTCATTTTATACCCCGATTGTTTATTTTTATCCCTTTTCCTACTAATTATCCTATAAAACAAGTTTATTTTCCACAAGAATATATTTACATGATTAAGTTTAGTTAAGAAAGGATAATTCTTATGTTTATCTTCGCTCTTCTATTCTAATAAAACATTCTTTTCCTCTTCAAGCTCTTTTTCTATTTCCTTTCTCATCTGTTCAATCTTATCATGTGAATTCTTTGTATCTAAAAGTGATTGCCAAATCCCTTTTAGATACAACTCGCGTACTTCTTCATCTAAAGGAGTCAATTTATATTGATTCATATTTATAGCTAAATCAACTAACATGGGATAAACATTTTGTCCCCCAAAGAAGTCTTTTTGTTGTGACAAATATTCGTTATATGTTGTAGCCGGAATATACGAAGGCACAACATTAACTGTCCAATTCACAGAAGTTACGAGATGTTCAATAAGCTTCCATGTTTCTTCTTTGTGTTCACTATGGGCATTTATAGATAGTCTTGTATCCGAACCCCACGCCGCTATCCCTAAAGGTGATGTCGTAACTCTCCATTTTCCTTTTTGATCAGGAGCCATTTTCTCTAATTCATCCATCGCATAGGATGCTAGAAAAAACATAACAAGCTTATCCTCATTAACTGCTTTTTTACCCGTATCGTTCCAAAAGTTCTTATTTGATATCAAGTCATTATCATACATCTCTTGTGCCATATCTATAGCTTTTGCATACATCTCTCCTTCACGTATATAATTAAATTCCTCATCAAAATAGCCCATTGTTGCACCCACTATATCTGTTATATCAGTAGGATATTGAAAAATAAATTTTCCTTGTTCTTTAAGCTTTTTACTCACTTTCAATATGTTATCCGGATGCTCAATAAACTTTCCAAATTCTTCAGGTTCCGACGGAAAACCATTTTCCCTCATTATATCCTCTCTATACATAGTTATATAAGGAGCTGTTGAATATGAAAGGGACAGTAATTGTTTGTTATCAAGGGAAAAACCACTTTCCCAACCAATAATATCTCCCTTGTATTTTTCTGCTTTATAAGGCTCATCAAGTAAATTCTCAAGAATATTGTTTACTGTATATTGTCCAAAGAAACTACTATCAAACACAAGCAAATCAGGTCCTGTACCATTTGCAAGTGCCTTCATATATTCATTTTTGCACTCGTGAAAAGGAATAATTTTTTCTTTTACTTTTATACCAGTCTTCTCTTCAAATGTACTGATAGAACCTCCAAAGCTAAACCAACCCCACATTTCAATTTCAACATCCTGCTTGGTAGCTTCAATCTGAGCCTCTTGTCCCACATTATCAGTTGTATCTGTAGTTCCCTCCACATCTTCAAACCTTTTATTACATGCTATACTAAGAGTCAAACTAAACACTAATGCCAAAATCAAAGCAAACTTAAATACTTTTCCCATTTTAAAACTCCTTTCAGCTATTAGTTTGTTACATCCACCCAAAATTCAAAGCTTCTTACCAGTTTTTCAAATTCAATTACAGGCAGTGGTTCTGAAAATAAGTAACCTTGAATTTCATCACATTCTAACAATGCCAATGCGTGAAATTCTTCAATCGTCTCAACACCTTCCGCCACAACTTTAAGTCCCATTGAGTGGGCAAGTTCTATAATAGCCTTTACAATTGAACCGTTCATTTTCTCCTTTAAAATGTCAGTTATTAGACTCTTATCTATTTTTAAAATCTGTACTGGAAGTTCTTTAAGCCTGCAAAAGGATGAATAGCCAATACCAAAATCATCAATTGATATATATACACCCATATCTCTAACTTCCTGTAAAATCGATATAATATACTTTGTATTCTTAATAAGAAAACCTTCTGTAATCTCCAATTCCAAGTATTTAGGCTCCAAACCTGATATATCCAATGCTTTTGAAACCAACCTTACAATATTGTTCCCATAGAACTGCCTAATGGATAAGTTCACTGAAATACGCATTTTAGGGAACCCCATATCTTGCCACTTCTTAGTCTGCTTACACGCCTCAATAAGAACCCATTCTCCTATCTGATTTATTATACCTGTCTCTTCAGCTAAAGGAATGAATTGGGCTGGTGATATCATACCTCTTTGCGGATGATTCCACCGTATCAACGCTTCCATACCGGTGATTTCCTTTGTTTGAACATTAACTTTCGGTTGGTAATATATAATAATTTCTTTTCTTTCTAATGCCTTACATAAACTTTGTTCCAGCAAAAGCTTTTCTGCCATGTTTGACTTGGTTATTTCAGAGTAAAATCTGAATGTATTGTCCCCGCTTTCTTTTGCAGCATACATCGCAAGATCCGCATATTTTAATAATGTTGACTTTTCAAAAGCGTCTTCAGGACACATACTTATTCCTACACTTGCTGACACATATAATTCATGCATTTCATTATCTTGATTAATAAAGAAAGGTTCTGTAAGTATTTTATTAATATAGATAGCTGATTTCTTTGCTCTCCTCATATCAGCATTATTTAAAACAACTACAAACTCATCACCTCCAAGTCTTGCCACAAAGCTGTCATCTTTTAAAAAATAGCTCAATCTCTTTGCAACTTCCTTTATCAACATGTCTCCATATTCATGACCAAGAGTATCATTTATATGCTTAAATCTATTCAAATCTATAAACATAACTGCTAAATTTCTACTTTGTTCGGTATTGAGAAGATTCTCGAGATAAACATTAAAACTTAGTCGGTTTGGTAGTCCTGTCAAAACATCGTTATAAGCTAAGTGCTTCATTTTTTCCCTTGACAATTCCAGTTCTTTTGTTTGTGATAAAAGTTGATTATTCATAATTTTCGCTTCAGTAAATAAATCCACAAGATTATCTGACATAACCTGAAAATTCGATACTAACGAATTAACCTGACTAATAGATGTACGTGGCCATTCAATTACCTCTTGACGTTTAAGCTTTTCCGGAAGACCCGTTGAACTTTTAGTCAGTTTTGAAAGATCTCTTGATACAAACGTGCTAGTCATCGTCGAAATAATCGCCGATACAAAGCAGAAAAACAATAATATTAAAAATTTATTCAGATAGGTCTTCCATACATCCTCTGCGTATTGTGATAATGGAACTTTTATTTGTAGCTGAATATCCACCGAATTAAAAGGAATAATCATTATATAAAAAGCTTTACTCCAACGGCTCAAATCTGTTGTTACGCCGCTATACTCAGGATACCACTCATATACATTATCATCAATTTCTAAATAAACTCCGCATTCTCTCCAGTTGTAGTTTTTTCCATATTTATCCTCATTACTTGTAAAATATATATTACTCTTATTATCCGCTAGCAATACTTCAACTGAATTATTTAATGGATTACTGCTAAGAGCTGTCTTAAACCTATTTATATATATGGGAGATTTTAGGCGAAGCTTCTGAAAGTCACTGTCTTCCCAGGTCTTAAGCTTCTCAGTTATATTTACTTTAGTGGAATTCATATTTTGAAAAATATCCAACTCCAAACTAGCCTTCGAAAACCATGTATCAACAAAGGTATATGCTAAAAAGGGACCTAAAACTGCTGCCACTGTTAAATGAAATATCATTTTGTTTAAATCAATATGCCCTTTGTCTCTATATCCAAAAATCCTTTGAATTGGTATATAAGAAATCAAAATATCAGCAAGGAACACATTAATAAGTCCATTTATAACTATGTTTGAAACAATAAGCAACCCTTCTACATTAACAGTACCTCTAATCATATAAAATACTAAAGTTGCAAAAGGACCTCCAATTATACCCCAATAAAAAGCATCAAGAACAAATAAATTTCGCTGCCTTTTTTTCCACAAACAGCCTACTAATAACACCTCTAGAAACATAAATATCGTGTATATGCTTCCATTAAATAAACTCCAATCAAGTATATTAATAATCCCTATTGCAGAACACGCAACCATCAACCCATAATACCTTAGTATTATAAAAATAAACAAACTACTCAAAGTGAAGTTTACACCATAAGAGAATGGTATATTATGTATTCTGCTAAAAAGACTTATAGCTAGAAAAAGTAACAATACTAGTATATTTGAAGGTGATTTTATTGATAAATTTTTGCTGGAATTATTAATTGTGCTCACCTACCTTTCAATAAGGTGGTTTCTATACGCTTCAACCTGTAAATTAGAACCTTACAAATAAACTGATTTTTCCAGTGTCGAAGTATCTTTAGGAATGTTGGAAATTTATGAATTATTGAGACTATGCCACAATATGGGATAAACAAAAACTTAATTTGATGATGTTTTTAATATATGAATAGAAAGTTTTTTGTTATCTCTTAGCGAGTATATAAGGGTATTCCTGATGTCGATGTAAACTGCAAGACAATTAATTGCATAAAGTTGATACGACTATTCTCAAAAAGTTTGTTTAGTAAAATTATATGCTACACATCTTTTACGATAAGATTATAAGGTACTTTTTTAGAAGATATTTTCTACTGTCTGCAAAAGCGGAATTTGTTAATTTGGTAGACAGTACCGATCGCAATTTAGATTCACGAATTGATGTAGTATCTTTAAACACTTGTATGGCAGGAATTTAGTTTTCCATAACTCGCCATAAAAATCAATACAACCTTTCGTAAATACTTTAATTTACCAGAATCAAGGTAATTTTAGCAAGTATTGTTGTTGAAATGTATCGGTATAATAAAACACAATAATAATATATAATATTCGACAAATAGTGAAAAAATCCTTCTTAGTTAATAAGTGACTCGATATTATTTTTTATTATGTACGTATTACATTAAACATAAAACATCCCCACTTATATTGACATAAGAGAGGGGAATGACTCGGTAAAAGCTATAGTGGTGATTGCATGAAATTAATGAGGGTCTAAAAGAGCTTTCAAAGCTTAATAGGTACTCACCGCCGTGTAAATGCATATTATTCTAAGAACTAAGCCACCAGATTAAAGAGAATAAAGGGGGCTACGCCCCGTTTAACCCCCGCATGGTACACTTTTACATTTCTTTTGAAAGCCTTGCGTCTTCTGCAACTCAAGGTTTTATTTTTTTAGAAAATCAATGCACTTTCTTAGAAAACAAAAAAAGGGCTTTTTGCCCGGCCCTTTCTTGATAGTATTAATTTCTTAGTTACTGTATATATCTATCAACATCATCAAGGGTTATTCCCTGATGAAGTGCAATATTTAGTCCATTAGCTATAACTTTTGCAATTCTATCTACTACATCGTCGATTTCCTTTGGTGTTACAATGAGATTCCCTATATACGGCTCTAGCACTTCTTGTATCAATTGGTATTTTTCGTTTCGATCAATATTCTTGAGCATATTGTAAAATTGCTTATCTTCCTTAGCCTCATTAATTAAATTATCTATAACTAGGTCTATGGTGTCATTTGCCATTGTTGCTGCGTCCACAACCGTCGGAACACCTATTGCAATAACGGGAACACCTAAAGTGTTTACGGAAATCTCCATTCTCTTATTCCCTACTCCTGAACCAGGAGAAATTCCTGTGTCTGCAATTTGAATAGTTGTATTAACACGTTCCATTTTTCTTGAAGCAAGAGCGTCAATTGCTATTACTACATCGGGTTTTATCCTTTCAACAATTCCTTTCACTATTTCTCCAGTCTCAATCCCAGTTATTCCTAATACACCTGGAGCAATAGCACAAACAGGTCTTACTCCTTGGTCAACTTGCTTTGGTACGTACTCTAACAGATGTCTTGTTACCATCAATCCACTCGTCACTTTCGGTCCTAATGCATCCGGTGTTACATTCCAATTCCCAAGACCAACCACCAATACAGTGGATTTTTCTCTAAGCTTCAAGATTCTTACAAGCTCTTGCGAAAGTGCTTTGCATGTATCTTCATACAACACCTGGTCATTTTCGTTTAGTCTCCGAACTTCAAGGGTTATATAATTTCCCATAGGCTTTCCTATTGATACCTCACCAGTTGGAGAAGTCACCCTTACCCTTGTTATCTTTATATCTTGAGTACCTGCGTTTTCAATTTCTACTCCAGGTAAATCCGGCGATACCGAAGCAAGTTTTGCTTGTCCCTGTTCCCTTACATATTCATGAGCTTCAAGTGCTAAGTCTGTTCTAATACTTCTGGTCTGAATCATCAGTTTCATCCTTTCATCTTTTCAAAATAAAAAATTGTATTGTCCCACCTCAATATTTTTTCACACTTTTCATTTTAAATACCTTGCTTTTTATTTTCTTTCGTGTTAAAATACTTCTTGTTAATTAACTCGCAGGAGGTGAATGGATTGCCAAATATAAAATCAGCTATAAAAAGAGTAAAAGTAACTAATGCTAAGACTCTTAAGAATAATATTAATAAATCAATTTTGAAAAGTACTATCAAAAAATGTAAACAAGCAATAGCTACTAATGACGCTTCAGCTGCTACTATTCTCAATAGTACGTTTGAGACTATAGATAAATCTGCAGCAAAGAATGTTTTACACAAGAACACCGCTGCGAGAAGAAAGTCTAAGCTTGCTAAGGCATATAACGCTGCAAATAAAACCAAATAGCAAAAAACGTACATAAAAGTACGTTTTTTTTACGCTTCTTTCGAACGAAGAGAAAGATGCAAAAACTCCGGGGCTCGATGCCCCGGAGTTTTTGTTTCCTAAGAAGGTTCATTACTTTTATTATAAATTATTTAGAAAAGCACAGCTCACAAATCCTTTCTAGCTACCACTCATTTATAGCTATCTACTACATCATTTTAAACAAGGCTTAGAGCCTAAGAACGTGCACTTTTGTACAAATACCTATAAAAAAACACTAACCGTTTGCAAGCTTATTTATAAGCAATTCTGCCGCAACTCTATCATTTATTCTTCCTGTTTTTATTGCAAGATCAAGTTCAAAAGCTTCCTTAATACCTTCTTTTAATTGGTCGGTACTAAAACTTTTTGCCTGAGAGGATACCTTACCCCCAGCATAGGGTGTGATTCCTATTTTTGTACAAGCTTCCTTAACGCTCATACCTTCTAAAGTAAGAAGCTTCATCTCTAACACATGTCTTAACTGTCTCGTAAGCATAAATAGGATTTTTGGAAGAGGTTCTCTTAATATAATCATATCATTCAGAAGTTTGAGAGCTTTGTCGAGATTTTTCTCGGCTACCGCATCGGTTAAATCAAATATCCTGCTCTTTACAGATTTTGTACATACCTTTTCAATATCCTGTACAGTAATCTTTGTTCTCTCCCCAACAAACATAACCAGTTTATTTACTTCATTGAGTATCTCTGTCATTCCCTGTTCACAAAGTTCAATCAAATAAGAGGCATCTGCAAAACTTATTTCCTTTTTGTGAGTATTTATAGCTTTTATAGCCCACTTAACTAATTCTGCGGGCTTCTGAAAAGGAAACTCTACTACAAGCCCGTTCTTTTTGACTACATCCACAGTCTTAAGCCTTTTATCAATTTCTTCTTCATAAAATACAAGCACCGTATAGGAGGGCAAATTTTTTAAATAATTAATAATACTATCTCTTGCACTTTGTTGTTTTGAGCCATCTTTAGCCGACTTGAACAAACCTGAATTTTTAACAATAACAAGTTTCTTTTCAGAAAAAACCGGCATAGTCTCACAAGCTTCTTCTATTTTGCTCATTTCGAATTTTCCTTCTAAGACAAGTTTGTTCATCGACGAAAGATCATTTTCAACAATAGCCTTCTCGATACTTTCGAGATAATATTTTTTCAAGAATTCTTCCTGCCCATAGAAAAGATATAGATTCTTAAGTTCTTTACTTTTAATGTCTTTCTTAAGAACATCAACACTCATATAATCACCTTTATCTAAATTAAAATTATATATCACATTTATTTTATTGTGAGCCATAACACAAGAATTCAGAACCATAGTATTCAGAATATTGATCCACTCTAGGCTCTGAATTCTCTATTTAAGTATTGCTACAACTTGTTTACAACAAAAATCTCCGTAAAAAACTACTTTAGAGAAATTGGATAAAATAAACCATCCACTAGATATCTTATAAGTGAAAGAAGAAGAAATTTATTTTTGTTATTTCTTACAGTTCTTTTTACTTTGATATCACTACCATATGTCTTTAGCACTATTGCACCATCATGATCGGTACGAAATTCTATAATTTGTCTTTCTTCAAGTCTATTTAGTACAACCTTAGACGGATGCCCAAAATTGTTTTTTCCAACACTTATAACAGCTATATCAGGATTTGTGCATTCTAGAAAAGCCTCAGTTGTTGATGTATCAGATCCGTGATGAGCCACCTTCAATACATCCGACTTCAAATCCACATTGTCCTTTATAATAATTTCTTCAGCTTCTTTTTCGATATCTCCTGTAAATAGTATTTTGACATCCCTAAAACTTAATTTTAACAGTAATGAGTTATTATTTGAAGCTGATTCTCGAATAAGTGCATCTTCCTTAGGCCATAATACATCAAGACGCGTCCAATTATCAAGCTTAATCACGTCACCTTTTGCACACATCTGCACTTTTATTTTCTCCTCTTGTGCTATATCATACAATTTTTTCAATCCACTATCAAGAGGTACTTGCGGTATAATCAAGTTACCCACCTTCATTTTTTTCATTACGGGTATCAATCCTTGCATATGATCATCATGCCCATGAGTTGCAACAATTAAGTCTACCCTATCAACTCCATAATCAAGTAAAAAGGGAATAACAATATTTTCACCTACACTTGTACTGTTAGCTGACGCACTGCTGTACCCTCCTCCATCTATCAATATGGTTTTACCCTTGCTCGTCCGTATAAAGGCGGAATCACCCTGTCCAACGTCAAGAAATACAACCTCAAGTCCTTTTGGAATAAGTGCACTAAAAATAAATGTTCCAAATATCAATAAAAACACTATAATGCAATATTTTATATTTAATTTCGTATTATATTTAGGTCTGTACCAGAAGAAATACATAATAACTGCATAATAGCAAATAACCATAAGGATGGAGGGCGTAATAATTGTTTTAACTGCCCATGGCATATCTGCAGAAAACTTAGTTACATAAAGAACAAAACTCAATAACACATTATTTATATATCCCAAAAGTATAGAGAAAACAATATGTATTTGCCCTAATATGGCCATAAGCGAACCTAGAATAGTAATAAACTCTACTACAGGTACAACAAGTAAATTAGATATAATAGAAACCACAGATACTGTATTAAAATAAAAAACGGTAATTGGCAATACACCTATCTGTGCTGATATTGTTGCCGCAAGTACATCCACAATGAAGGACGGGATAAACTTAAAACTAAGCATCTGTTTTAAGTTCTTATAGAATAACACCAAAGAAATAGTAGCAGCAAAAGACAATTGAAAACCTATATTAAAAAGAATTCCGGGATTATACAAAAGCAAAACCAGTGCTGCAAAGGATATGCTTGTAAAAATCTCAGTATCTCTCCAAATCATCTGTCCAATTAAAATTACAATAGCCATTATCACAGCTCTTAAAACTGAGGGTTCAAACCCTGTAACAAGTATAAACAGTATCAAAACTACAATTATCGCTATATTCGCGTACTTTTGTCGTATTTTAAGTTTTTTAAATAAAAACACAAGGGGTAACACTATAAACCCCACATTACTTCCGGAAACTGCCATTATATGGCTCAAACCCGAAATACTGAAGGCCTCCTGTACCTCTTCACTCAAATCCTGTTTGTAGCCTATCAACATACCATTTAACAATCCTGCTTGTTGAGGCGGTAAACTTCTGTTTATTACATTAACAATTCTAGCTCTTAGATCTAAACCTAATTGTATCAAAAAATTCCCTTTATTCTTATCGCCAATTTTTATGTTGTAATCCATAACAAAAATAGTTGCTGAAATTCCGTTATGGCTTAAATAACTCCTATAACTAAAGCCCGCAGGGTTGGTTCTGTCTTTGGGAATATTCAAGGTTCCACTTACTGTTACTTCTGTGCCATAATCTATAAAATCGCTGTTTTGGCTAGATGTAGATAACATAATCTTTCCTTTAACTTTATCTAGCTCTTTATGACCTTGAATACCTACCTCTTCTGTTTTGAGCTGGTATACCACTTTACTGCTATCAACATTTGGAGCAGAATCTATATATCCTTTTATATAAACTTGTTCTCCTGCATACTTAATGAACTTATCTGCATTTTGATTATATGTATACAAATAATATAAACCGCCAAAAAGATATATAATTATAATTCCAGACAGTAAAAACTTTAGACCATCTCTAAACCTACTATACACAATAGCCGAAAGAATAAGCAATATACAGGAATAGAGCATAAACCAATAAGAACGAGTAAGATTTGCAAGTAATATACCTGACATAAAAGATATGCTCAACAAAACAAGTGGTCTGTTCATATATTCACCCCTATCGAAGTGATTAAATACTAAAGAGCTATTAATACTTAATTTTCTACTTTCAGGTAGTGAAAAAATCGAGCTATAAAACTGTTTACTTTTATATACCTTCCAAACTAGTGAAAAATCTCAGGGAACAAAGGTCCCTGAGATCTTTAGTTGTAATGTCTTATTTAAGAATTCTTCTTGCAGTCATATAACATCCATTGTAAAAACCGCTGTTTATATCGCTGATAACAACCTTTTTCGCCTTACTTCCAGAGGATGCGTGAATAAAACTGCCATTTCCAATATAAATTCCTACATGATTAATATGGTTCATACCTCCGTTTGTATCGAAGAAAACCAAATCTCCAGGTTGTAACTTAGATTTTGACACCTTAGTTCCCTGTTTTGCTTGATCCGATGCAACTCTGTTTAGCTTTATTCCGAAATTATTATATACATACCATACAAAACCTGAGCAATCAAAACCTTTTCTTGAAGTTCCTCCATACACATACTTGACTCCAAGTAAGTCTTTTGCATAGGCAATTATTTTAGTCCCCATGTCTGAAGTATCCGAATTGGATGTTTCCCCTCTTGATGCAAACGAAGAACCATAGGATACATATTGGCTATATATCCAACCTTCTACTCCATCTTTTGTTCTAATATTGTACCAATCAGAGGATTTACCTAAAATTTCTACTTTGTCACTGGTATTTACTTGATTGATTGCTTCGTGATCTGTCCCTGGTCCTTTTCTAATGTTAACATTATCTCCAGTAATTATTCCCTCAATCACTGCTGCAAGAGTCTCTGACTTATTTGAACCATCAACATCTGCATCTGCTTGATTTGTAGCTTCCTCGCTTTCGGGATCAACCTCTTGTTGAACCTCCTCATTATTTTCATCGGTACTTTCTACTGTTGTGGAAGCTTTTTCCTCATCCTTTTTATCTTTCTCATCCTGTGACTTTTGCGTCGGAGCTTCGGGTTGCTCTAAACTTTTGGCATCTTGAGAAGCTTTTATAATTTCTACTGGAAAAACCTCTCCATACATCCAACCCGATTTGCCGTCTAGACTAACTTTGTACCAATTACCTATATTTTCTTCTATCGTTGCTTGGGAGTTCTTAAACATATTTTCTATATTGAGTGATATAATTGAATTATCTCGAAAGTTTGAATTTCTCTGATCTGTGGTATTTTTATCGACATCTGCATAAGAAAGAGAAACCGTAAGAAAAATCGAAAGGTTTAAAACTGCTGAACACAAAATTACTTTACTGCACTTTAACATACTTAACCTCCTACTTTATATCTTTCTTTTGTATCCTTATAAGCTTACAAATTATCTGCTCGTATATTGTAGGACTTTCCTTAAATTAGACAAACCCATTATACATGTATGAGTTTTCTTTGTCAAACCATAAATATCCTAAACACTCAAAACACCTCCTGTATCAATTGTAACACGTTTTTTCTTTGGTTTACATAATATAACCGTCTCAAATTGAAACTTTCCTTATAGTATATATCGACTATTTTCACTAGGACTGTAGAACAAATAGCATCACAAACTACACCAGTTTATACATTATTATGGCATTTAATGACTCTCCACCAAGCCTAATACAATTGTTTATACGTCTAAAATGCTCAAAACCCATGCTTGTCCAAAATTTACAACCCCCTGTGTTTTGTTCTGAAACAGCTATGTATACTCTTGAAACATTATTTTTTAGCTTAGCATAATTTATAAGTAAATTTACTGCTTTAGTCCCATATCTTTTATTTTGATAGGGTTTATCTATAATCAGAGTATTAATCCAAAGGGATGCCTGATAAGTTTTTTTTATTTGTCCCCTTATAATACCAATCATTTCACTTGTAGACGTAATAAAAACACCTGCCCAGAAGTGATTCTCACCTTGTTTGGCTATATTGTACATCTGTGCTAACTGGTATATTTCTATATCCCCGTCAACCCCTGTGGCATATCTAAATTCCTCATCATTATACCATTGAAGCATATATTTCAAATTAGCGGGATTTATATCCATTAAATATATATCCTCGGACTTGGCATTAATTATATACATAATACCTCCAATAGTAGAAAGCACTTATACTTAGCGTTAATTATTTATTCTCCAATTCAAATTCAAATTCCTTCAAAAAAGTTTGCTATAAAATTCATATCATAAAAGTTTCATTTTTGTCTCAAAATAATATTGTTCAGGTAAATAAAATTAAGACGATTCCAAAAAAACTTTGCAATCGCCATTTCAAAAAATCTGATTTACGTTTATGCATTGCAAAATAATGTTCCTAAATTTGAGAGCTCTTTAGCTTTCATGATAGGCTTTAATCTGATTATTGTATAGATAATTTTTTGAAATGTTTCAAAGCATCAAAAAGTTTTACTTTGGCTAAACTTGATTCACTACTGAATGTTTGCAATTAAGTGCAGTTAATTCCAACAAGGGAGGTGATACAATATGGCTAATAATCAAAAAGTTGTGCCCGGTGCATCAAATGCTCTTGACAAAATGAAGTATGAAATTGCATCGCAAGTTGGCGTAAATTTAAAACAAGGATACAACGGTGATTTATCATCTAAAGATGCTGGTAAAATTGGTGGAAATATTACTAAAAAGTTAATTCAGATGGCAGAACAACAGTTATCTAACAAGTAGAGCTATTTTTTTAATGGTCTTTATAAGACTGTAAAATATATTAGTTATCTGAATGTTGCATATTTATCAATAAATATTTTGTTGATAAATTAGGAATAATAAAAAGATTTTGTGGTTCATTCACAAAATCTTTTTTATTATTCCTTTTTTGGGATTGTCCTATGAATTTTACAAACCAATAAATTACATTGTTATTAGATATTGTAAAAATATTTATCTATTACTATCTAGGTCTCATACTTCGTTTTAGCATTCGTAACAATACTGTTTAAAATAGATTTATGTATTTTTAACAGAAATCTTCACCTATCTGAGAACATTCTTGTATATATTACCTATTAACATTTTGCTCATATATCTATATAATATAACTGTACGGCAAACGTACTTTTCCTCTATACTTTATATTTTGCCTGCGGCAGAAATTAGCTGCAGTTTTTTATTGAAAACTCTAAGCAAAATATTTACATCGAAGGAAATACTTGTATCGAGAAGTTTTATTGGAGTATTTTATATTAACTTTTGTAAGCTCCAAATTTTTATATATTATGGGGGCTCCCCCCCTTTGCCCCCATAGTTAATTAGTTTATGCTTCTCAAAGTATATTGAGTTTTTCACCTTTTAGAATCTTATTTGTATTCCGTACTGCACACATTTTACCACACATTGTACATGTATCTTCATTTTCAGGAATAGAACTTTCTCTATATTTTTTAGCCTTTTCACAATCTATTGCTAATTCAAACATCCTTTCCCAGTCTAAATTTCTCCTTGCTTCACTCATTCTATAATCCCAATCCCTAGCACCTTTGACTCCCTTTGAAATATCTGCCGCATGGGCTGCTATCCTTGTGGCTATTATGCCTTCCTTCATATCATTAATATCAGGTAATCTCAAATGCTCCGCTGGAGTAACATAGCATAAAAAATCTGCTCCGTTTGCAGCTGCAATTGCTCCACCAATTGCACTTGTTATATGATCATATCCAGGAGCAATGTCAGTAACAATCGGTCCTAGTACATAAAAGGGTGCCTCGTGACAAAGCCTCTTTTCAAGTACCATATTTGCTGCTATCTCGTTAATAGCCATATGCCCCGGGCCTTCTATCATCACCTGAACATTTCTTTCCCAAGCTCTTTTCGTAAGTTCTCCTAGTACTATCAATTCTTCAATCTGGGAAGCGTCGGTTGAATCATTTATACTTCCAGGCCTGCATGCATCCCCAAGACTCATAGTAACATCATACTTAGAAAAAATCTCAAGTATTTTGTCATAGTATTCATAAAAGGGATTCTCGTTTCCAGTGACCTCCATCCATGCAAACATAAGTGCTCCGCCCCTTGAAACAATATTTGTGAGTCTTCCTGTTTTCTTAAAAAGCCTTGCCGTATCCCTATTTATTCCCGCATGGATGGTCATAAAATCAACCCCGTCAGTAGCATGCCTTTCTACTACATCTAGGAATTCCTCAGCTGTTATGTCTGAAAGTTCTTTATCATAAAAACCCACCGCATCATATATAGGTACTGTACCTATCATGGCAGAAGACATGGAAACGAGCCTTCTTCTAAATTCCTGAGTTTTACCATAAGAACTCAAATCCATTATAGCCTCAGCCTTTAATTCAAGAGCCTTCCTTACTTTATCCAATTCAATATCAAAATCGCAGCAGTCTTTTGAAATTCCGATGTTCACGTTTATTTTAGTTCTCATTCCACGGCCAATACCTTCTGCATCAAGGGCTATATGATTTTTGTTTGCAGGAATTATAACTTTACCTTGTGCCATAAGCTCGAGAAGTTCCTTTATGTACATGCCTTCCTTCTTAGCTACAATTTCCATTTCCTTAGTAACTATACCCTTTTTTGCTGCATCCATTTGCGTTGTATACACTATAAAGCACCTCTTTTCATTTTCTCTTTTATTTCTTTAATTTTCTTACCAATGTTGTCTGCTCCAACAATCTCAGTCACCATTGCCACGCACTTAGCTCCCCTTTCTAACACCTCAAATACGTTGTCCTCCTTGATTCCACCTATGGCTACATAGGGAATGGAAATTTTCCCAACAACATAGCTGAGATACTTAAGACCTACTGGATCACACACGCCTTTTTTGGTATAGGTTTTATAAATTGGACCAACACCTATATAATCGGCTCCCCTATTTACTGCTTCTTCTGCTTGTTTAGGCGAATGGGTTGATAAACCTATTATCATTTTCTCTCCCACCAGTTCCCTTACTTTCTCAATTGGAAGATCATCCTGACCTATGTGCACTCCATCTGCTTTCACCAAAATCGCTATATCAATATTATCATTAACTATAAATGTAACACCGGCCTCTTGTGTCATAGCCCTAATTTGTAAGCATTCATTATACTTATGTAAAAGGCTTTTCTCCTTTTCTCTGTATTGGATTACTTTAACACCTGACTTTATCATCTCCCTGACAACCTCTATATTAGTTCTGCCTCTAGAGTGTTCCTCTGAAGTTATGCAGTATAGGTCGGTGTCAATGATACCCTTACGTTTCCCCACTTAATCACACCCTACAACTTATTTAGCTAATTTCAAAATTCTATAAAACCCTCTTTCTTCGTAATTGTTATTTCTATAGATTTTCCATTGCAATGCTTAAGACTATATCTGCCTGTTTTGCTGCAGCAATATTTACTCTAGGAGAAATGGGGGGTGTATCAGCATTAACTTCACTTACAAAATCCCCTACCATATAGAAATTTTTATGTACTTTTTTCACTCTGATATCATCACTTTTCCCCCATCCGCCTAGTCCTGATGCACATACAATCAGCTTTCCCGAAGAAGAAAGGCATTCTGCTAGCATTGTCTTATACTTAGCCTTGTCAAAGGCTTCCACTACAATATCACATTCTTCAAATAGCTGGTTTATATTTTCTCGCTCAATTCTAGTATTAATAGCTTCTATTTCTAAGTCAGGATTAATTCTCAAAAGATTTGATTTAAGTGCCTCCACCTTTGGAGTTTCTAATTGATCCAAAAAGTAAAACTGCCGGTTTAAATTTGAAGCCTCAACAACATCAAAATCCACTATTTTAAAGCTCTTAAATCCGCTTCTTACAAGGTTCAAAGCACAATTTGACCCCAAACCTCCAGCTCCCGCGATTCCAATCTTTAACTTCTGAATTTTTTCTAAGCACTCTTTTTCTATGTAGTCGCAAAGCCCCTTTTCAAAAGCATTCATACAACCACCATCCTAAATTTGTTGCCAATCTTTAAATACAGGCTGAAAACCCTTACTATAGATTAGCTCTTTTATTTGCTCAACATTTCTTGTATCCGATATATCAAACTGTCCTTCACTCTTAGAATCAATTGCATGTCCCCCAACCTCTGTTGATGAACCAGCTGACATTTTTGTAACACCAAGTCCGACAAGGTTGTCACGAAACTCTGGACGTTCTCTTGTGGATAGAGTTATACCTACTCTAGGCATAAACAATCTAAAGGCAAATATTATCTGAACAAAATTTTTGTCATTCACATTCACTTTAGGCTGAAATGCTCCGTTGCATGGTCTCATTCTAGGTATAGATACACTTATTTCGGCATCCTGATATTTGTTTTGAAGATATTGTGCATGAATTCCGGTAAAAAACGCTTCTCTTTCCCAGTCATCAAGCCCTAATAACGCTCCTATATTAACACTCCTCATTCCCGCAACACATGCTCTTTCAGGTGCATCAATTCTATATCTGTAGTTCTTCTTAGGTCCCTTTAGATGGAGCTGTCCATAGACATCCTCGTTATACACTTCTTGATACATTGTAAATCCATCAACACCTGCTTCCACAAGTTCTTTATATTCATCCATCTCAAGGGGATATACTTCTATGGATATTGAGCTAAAGTATTTCTTCAGAACTGTTACACATTCCTTAATATAATCTAGTGAACTGTGAAGTCTTGATTCTCCAGTCAGAAGCAGTATATGCTTAAGTCCGGTATCAGAGATTATTTTAGCCTCTTGTTCCACTTCCTCTATAGTCAATTTCTTTCTAACAATATTATTTGAAATATTAAAGCCACAATACACACATTGATTCACACAGTAGTTTGCCACATATATGGGAGTATAAAGGAAAATAACCCTTCCAAAGTGTTGCAATGTTAATTTTCTTGATTTTTGTGCCATAAACTCAATATATTTACCTGCTTTAGGGGATAATAGACTAAGAAACTCTAACTCGTTTATTCTCTCTTTATTAATAACCTTAATAATATAATCGTCTGTTAGGTTGCTGGCAAATTCCTCAAAATCAAAATCCCTGTATTCCAAGTATTTTTCGTAAAAGCTCATTATTAACGCCTCTTTTCATACAAACATAATTCGTCATGTACCAAGAAAGCCTGTAAGCGGTGATGATGCTTCTGCAAAATCCTTTACTGCACCAGCACCAGAAAGAAATGCTTTTCTGCCTGCTAAAACCGCAAGTCCAAAAGCCTCTCCCATACTAATAGGATCATCGGAAGTAGCAATAGCTGTGTTCACAAGCACTGCCGCAGCACCTAATTCCATTGCTTCTGCAGCTTCTGATGGTCTGCCCAATCCAGCATCCACTATAATAGGTAAATCAATTTCATCAATCAATATCTTCACCAGTTCTCTTGTCCTCAAACCCTTATTAGTTCCAATAGGAGCACCTAACGGCATCACTGCTGAAGCACCTGCATCTTTAAGCCTTCTTGCTGTCATAAGATCCGGACTCATATAAGGAAGTACCGTAAAACCTTCCTTTGCCAATATTTCTGTTGCTCTAATAGTTTCAAAATTATCCGGCAAAAGATATTTGTTGTCCGATATAACCTCAATTTTTATCCAATTTCCACAACCGGCTGCACGGGCAATTCTTGCAATCCGTACAGCCTCGTCGGCATTTCTTGCTCCCGATGTGTTAGGCATAAGAATACAATCCTTAGGTATATGTTTTAGGATATTTTCATCTTCCGAGTCAAAATCTATCCTTCTTAAGGCAACGGTAATCACCTTAGCCCCTGAACTTTTAATAACCTGAGGAATAATTGCATTTGATGGAAATTTGCCAGTACCTAACAGCAACCTACTACCTAGCTCTATTCCCCCAATAGTTAATTTATCTTGCATATTCCTCAACCTCCCCCTACAAATCTTAATACTTCAATGTTGTCATTCTCTTTTAAAGCAGTAATCTTCCAATCATCTCTCATTAAGATGTCATAATTGTACTCAACTATAATCTTTTCAACTTCTATACCTTTTAACTCTAATAGTTCCATTAATGTGACCGGCTTTTCAATTTCAACCCTGTTACCATTTAAAGTAATATTCAATAACTTCACCCCCTCTCAAACAACACAAAAAACGCTTGCCAATAAAGGCAAGCGTCATAAATGCATTACATATCTACTTTAGCTTCCCTACGTCGGCATTAACCGCATCAGGTTCAAAGGGTCAAGAGATTTACTCTTTCTCAGCCAAATGGCACCCCTAGCAATTTATTCAGTTGTTTCGATAACATTATATATTACTAAAATTAATATGTAAATACATATTTTCCATTTTTATAGCTAATTTGCATGCAGTCTTGTACATATACTCCTTAATAATTGAATTATAAAATTGAATTAATATAATTCATCACTTCTTCTCTACCATCCTTAGTTTCTGAAGAAAACGGAATTAATAGAGTGTCATTATTAAGTCCTAAACTCGTTGATATATCAGCAAGTCTTTCCTTTAGCTTTGCACGCGGTATTTTATCCTTTTTTGTAGCAACAACAATATAAGGAAATGATAATTCTGTCAACCACGCAGACATCATTTTATCATCTTCCGACGGTGAATGTCTTATATCCACAAGCATAATTACAAGCTTTATCTTTTTGCTGCTGTTCAAATAAGTCTCTATCGATTCTCCCCACGAATACTTAACATCCTTTGATACTTTTGCATAGCCATACCCCGGCAAATCAACAAAGTAAACTGTGTCATCGATATTATAGAAATTTATTTCCCTCGTCTTTCCAGGCTTTGAGGCAACCCTTGCCAAACTTTTTCTATTAAGTAAAGCATTTATTAAAGACGACTTGCCCACATTTGATCTGCCAACAAAGGTTATCTCTGGTATGTTGTTGTCAGGATAATGTGCAGGCTTAACAGCACCTTTTTCAAATCTGGCATTATTAATATTCAAATCCATTACTCCTTAGCGTATTTTTTATGTTTCTTACAGTTATATATTATATCAGCAATAGTCAAAAATATTAAGTACAATTAAACATATTTGCTATATTCGGTTATACCGCCATTGCATATCCATCCTATATTATGTCCAAAAAAACTCTCATAGTTTGCTGCTGTAGTTTTGCTATTTAGGAGAACAGCATCCACTTCAGGTCCTCTTTTTCTCCTATGTCTTAATTTAAGTTCAGAAATTTTTATAAGATGCTTAAACTCATAATCTGCTTGCGGCAAAGAATATCCTATAAAAATCCATTTATCCGAGTTTGTCAGTGCCTCCTCAGCCCTATCCCATAAATGAGGAAAGGAGTTTTCTCTAAAAGACTTTCTAAAGCAATGCGTAGCAATGTGTGAGGATATATGATCCCCACACATTACACATCTTTCACCATCGATAACTTCTGTGATTTTTGGGTCAAAATCACCTAAAAGTTCAAAATCCGTCACTTTAAAGCCTACCTTTTTTGTAAGAGGAACATCGTTGTAACTATCATTAAACAAATTTCTACAATTATCACAGTATAACCAGTTACAAGAACCATGAATTTTTATTACCCTTATTGCTTCAGAAAATTTAGCGGAACTTGTACTTCTTATATCTTTTCCTTCATTACAGTAATCAATTGTATAATCGCTATTAATGATTTTTATATATTTTTCCAAAACAGTATCCCAATTTAGTACAACAAAATCCACTTGTGTATATCTCTTCAAAATCTTGCTGATAAGGATAAAAACCTCTTCAGAATATCTATAATTTTCCTCTAAAACCTTAAACAGTTTATAAATAACAAATCTTCTTATAGCTCTAAGATGTATAGGTGAATACTTTATACCTAAATGATGTCCTGTATTTGTAGATATATCGATGCAAGTTAAAACATCATCTAAACTCGGCGGTACTGCTCCCCTTGAAAAACCGAATACATCTTCATAAAACCTTTCTATTATATGTGAAACATTGTTTTCAAAGGGATTATCACATTGATCTTTTATCAATAATTCTGGTATCTCAGATTGTACAGGTAAGCCGGAATTTTTCGAAAAACCTGCACCAAGTATCACAACTGCTTTCATATTTACTCCTTACTATTTTTCTTTAGGCAATTTCAAAAATTCTTTCAATAATCAAGTCGCAACCCCTTTTAAATCTTAACTTTTTAAATGCCTATTATAGACTTTTTCCCCCATTGACTAGTTATTTATTAGATCCTTTAATATTAGTTTCTCTAAAAAAACTTATTTTATCATTTAGGTGATTATTTTCTTCTCTTATAACAATTGATTTCAAGAAAAATATATGATAAACTTTTATTAACTATTGGAGGTGAAAATGCTATGCCAGCATACTGGAATTTGCTTTATTTACTTGCAGGTGTTTTATTAATAGGTGTTTCATTTTTCTTTCTTATGCGTTCTGCCAACAAAAATTTAGAGAATTTGCAGTCAAAATCTAAGAAGAAAAAGAAAAGATAATAATTATCGAATTTGGTTTTTTAAAGTTCAATAAAATATATTAGACCAAAGATTATTTCAAATGCTTTTAAGAAAGCTTAAGATTACGTATCTTGAGCTTTTTTATAATTAATTTGGAGTTGATATTTAAAATACATTTAGTAGCATATTGATTGACGAAATAATACGTGGTATAATTTAAATAAGAAATAGACAGAGAATGTATTACGATACTATATTAGCTTTGCACTTTATATATAGTATTTTATTTTTTAAGGGGGAATTCTTATGGAATCAGCACAAAACAAGCAACAGCTGATAACAAAGTTCAATGAAATTCAGGCAGAAATACTCAAAATAGGCTGGAATGGCATACTCGAAAAGTATCATCCTGACGTAAACTGTGAAGATGTAGATGCAGCAAAAACCTTCAGAATGTATAAGAGCATATATGAAAACATGAAAAAACGCATGATAGTACAATGCTAATGCTATTAATGAGATTTTTTTAGAATTAATTTAGACGAAATTTTCAAGTTGACTATTTAAGTCAACTTTTTGTTTACGCTTCTTTCGCTTCTTTTGAACGAAGTGAAAGAAGCGTAAACGTAAGGGCATAAATACCCCAGAGTTTTTTTAAAGTTAGCTTTTTTTAAAAAAACAAGAGCTTAGTTAAGCTCTTATCAAGGGAGTAATATATTCAAAGGTCTTCCGACCTGTTAATCAAATAATAACTTCATATAATTAATAAATTATGAACATTCTATTAATTATCTCTTATATATGGAGGGAGAATAATAAAAACGTTTTCACTTATTATATTTTAAGTTTAACATTTATTAATTAATAATTTGTGAATAGAATATTAATTTTTAATAACAATTCATTTAAATTAAGACAATTATAAAAATTCCCCAAGTAAAAATGTGAATTTTATAGTATTAGAAGAATATATTAACTATAGGATAATATAAAAAGCGATGTGCGTATTCCATGAAAAAATCAAGAAAGAACCGTGTATATAAGCTTGTTAACCTCGGTGACACGGTATTAGCTCCCTGCTCAAAGGATGTTTATAGAAAAGCTATAGTTATAGACACCCATGTAAAAAATGAAACATTGGCTCTTAGAATTCAATTTGACACTGGTGCTATACATTTTATTTCCTCGGAATTATGCTATAGAATAGTAAACGGTGTAGCCATACCTATAGAAAAGCCCAAAACAAAATTGCAAAAATTCTGTGTTTGGTTTTTGAGAAAACTCGGTTTAAGCGAAGTGTAATTCAGCCTTGCACTATTTAGACCGACCTCTCCACTACGTTGTGAAAACTGCATTAAATAGTCTTTAAAAAAATCTTAATGTATAATAAGAATAGGCAAGAATTGATCCTCTTGCCTATAAGGTAATTCTAACAGCATAATTTATTAAACAGCCCGTCGAAACTTTTTAGTTATAAAAAATATTACTAAAGCCAAAAGTCCTGGAATCACGGATATACAAACACCTTCAATAAAACCTGTCGGTATATAAGTCAGTTTGATTTCGTGTGTTCCTGCTGTGAGGGGTATTGTAATAAGTGAATTAGCAAAAGGTTTCAATTGCACTTGCTTGCCGTCAACATACGCCTTCCACCCTTTATCATAGGGAATTGTTGTAAATAGCATATCACCTTCATTAGCAGTTACTGTTCCTCCAATACGTCCGTTATAACAATAATCTACTGATAATTCCGAGGCTCTTAACGCTGACACAATCCTCTCAAAGTTCTCAGTATGCAGATAGTAAAATTCCCCATATGCGTTTGAGTTATGCCTAATTTCAACACTCACATTTTCTCCTTGAGGAAATGTACCAATATACTGAATGCATCTTGTTTCATTTGAAAAGAGTCCCGAAATACGCCTTCCATTGACTAATAACTCTCCACCATCTTGATTAGAAACAAAATGTGCATATATAGGCATTCCGTTTGAAACAATAGTATGTTCAACAATATTGTCATTATACGTTTCTGTAGCATCTAAAGAAACAAAACAATCCTCCTGCGTCCCAGTCAAGGCTTTAACCAAGGAGTTCTGTGCCTGTAAAGGATTATTACTGAAAGTAAACTCCTTAAGTGACTTGCTCTTTGCAGCTATACCGATTGAAAGTGCATTGGGATTACGAGATAAAATAGCCCTACCGCTTTGCTTAATTATGCTGTAATCTGGCGACATAGGACGCTCGGAAATAACATACTTTACAGAAAATAAAGCATCCGTCACCATAGTAGAGCCAAAATACGAGCTAAATAGCCATGCCTGAGCCATTCCCATTCTTTGAAGAAAATTATTAACATGCCTGTTATAGGTTGAACTATAGTGGGTTATTCCCTTATAACCAAATCCTATAGGTTCATTCTTTGTCCGTTCAAAAGTAGCTCCCATGCGGAAAAAAACATCCTTATCCTTTTTTGTTTCATCTACTAGAGGTTCAATCATTTTCTTATAGCCATGATAATTCTCATAGGTTGAATACCTGAATTCTCTGTCTAATCCCTTAAGAATACCTATTGTATTGCCGTACATATCAACAGAGCAAATTATAAGAAGTATAATAGCTATAGTTCTCCTATTAAGCTTAAATTCTATAAAAGCTCTATATGCAGTAATAATAATCAAAAATGAAAACAAGAAAGAATACCTGTAAGGGAACCAATTTGGATATTGAAAAGCATGCCACACTTTATCAAGTTTGCAAAACCACAAGCTGCAAAACATAAGGATTGTGAAAAGTGCAGTGGAAATTTTGCTTCGTAAGCTTATTTTTCTTATGGCAAAAAAGACCAAAAACAATAAAAATACTAAAAGACCACAGTAAATAAAAGGTGTACCTGAATTTGTAATTGAATCATAGCCTCCAGGTAGAAATTTGTATCTAAGCTTAGACTCAAATAATGAAAAATTAAATATTCCTGAGTAATCCATACTAATTGAACCTATTTTGCCCTGAAAAAGTGAAATTAGTGTCGGAAGCAATAAAAATGCTCCCCAAGAAGCCGCCACAATAACACTCAATATAAATTTACCTAAGTAGCTAAAAAACTGTTTAATTTTAATTTTTTTCTCAAAACAACGATAGAGAAAATAGATAGCAGTAAATAATCCCGTCATATATGAAATATAATAGGTTGATATAAAAGATATAAATAAGCAGAATGTTAGAAACCAGCTTTTTTTGTCCTCAAGTATTTTTTCGATACCAATAATTATCAACGGAAGCCAGATAACACCATCTAGCCACATGATACACATTGAATATCCTATATTATAGGACATAAGTCCATAAAACATCGAAAACAACACGGTAGACAGATCATATCTACCAAATCTGTAACGTAGCAATAAACTAAATGACAATCCAGCCAATCCTATTTTTAAAACTGTCAAAAACAATACAGCAATAGGCATATGAGAATTTGGACAAAACAGTGTTAGAAATGAAAAGGGGCTAGATACATAATATGTAAATACACCTATATAATTTCCTCCTAAAGCCTTAGACCATGAAAATAAAACATCCCCGCTTTTTAAACCACATAGAAACTCAACATACTGTTCAGACATATCCATGATCATTGTTGAACTCTCACCAAAAGGTGCCATTCTCATCTTTGCAAAAGCTATTAGAACTATAATGGCTGGCAGCATAAAACAAAGAGTTGCAATAATAATCGTTTTGCATCTATTTCCCTTCATCAATGTCACCACCTTTTTCTTTTACAATATAAATAGGACGTCTTTTTGTCTCTAAATATGTCTTAGAAAGATACTGTCCTAAAATCCCAATGCAAAACAACTGTATACCAGCTAAAAACAAAATAATACATATAGTTGAAGACCAGCCATAGGCAGACCCTCCCCAAACAATTTGTCGGACAATAGTAAATATTATTGCTATAAAAGCAATAACACAAAAGAAAATACCCAATAATGATGATAATGCAAGGGGTGCAGTAGAAAATGCTACTATCCCATCTATAGAATAGATAAAGAGCTTCCAAAAGGACCATTTGCTCTCACCACCTGCACGCTCAATGTTTTCATATTCCAACCACTTTGTATTAAAACCGACCCAAGAAAAAATTCCCTTAGAAAAACGGTTGTATTCACATACTGAAAGTATTGCGTTTGTCATTTGTCGGGTCATCAATCTAAAGTCCCTAGCTCCATCGACAATTTCAGTCTTACTGAGCTTTCGCATTATTTTATAGAACTGCCTTGCAAAAAAAGACCGGATCATCGGTTCACCAATGCGGTTAACTCGCCTTGCAGCTACACAATCATATCCTTCTTTTTTGATACCTTGATACATTTCCGGAATAAGTGTCGGTGGGTCCTGCATGTCCGCATCTATTATAGCAACATAATCCCCCTTTGACATTTCCATGCCGGCTAGCATAGCAGACTCTTTACCAAAATTTCGAGAGAAGGATATATACTTGACTCGTGCATCTTTTGATGCAAGCGTCTTAATGGTTTCCATAGTCTTGTCTTTTGAACCGTCATCCACAAATATGAACTCAAAATTACTGTTAGGCATTAACTTTGTTATTTCACATAATTTGTCGTGTAATACAAAGAGCAATTCTCCTTCGTTATAGCAAGGTATAACAATAGAGATGTAATCCTTCTCAATGTTCTTACTTTGTAATTCATTTTCACTATCAAGAGATTTTTTCATTTCTCCATCCCCTTTAATGGATAAAATTAACTTAGGGGTATTAGCCCTTTTGTTCTAAATCCTTAACTAGATTGCAAAAAAGTGCAGTAAAAAATTCCTCTAAATTTAGTTTATATTAATGAAAATTAAGTAATTTAAATTTATTGGAAACATAATGTTATAATTAAATTATAATAGATTTGAACTGTAATGTACAGTAAAAGCCACTTAAAAGCAGTGACTTTGAATTGTATCGAAATTTGAGTTATGTATGGTGGAGCTAAGGGGGTTCGAACCCCTGACCCCCACACTGCCAGTGTGATACGCTCCCAGCTGCGCTATAGCCCCCCACATAGTTATATTCTAATGTATTTGCACACATTATGCAATAACTTTTGATACTTATCCAAAAATCAATCTACATGTATAATCTCAGTGCTATAATCAAAAAGCACTGTTCTTCCATCATTCTCAATAAAATTAACTATATTGGCCATCATGCTATCAGCATGTCCAGATTCATTTGACACACAAGAAATTCCAATTACAGCTCTCTTCCACTTATCATTAAGATCTACTTCTGCAACCGAAGCATTAAACCTAGATTTAATTCTTCCTATCAAACTCTTTACAATATGTCTTTTTTCTTTAAGTGAAAAAACATCGTCTATTACTAAAACCACCTTACAAACTCCTATAACCATTTTTCACCTCTAGCTTTTATAACAATAAAAAATTTCCTGTTACATTATAGCACAACTTTTCATCTATGGAAATTTAATTTATAAATTGCTATAATATTAAAGGGAGGAATAAGATAAATGTCCAAAATACTTGTTATAGATGATGAAAGAACTATCCTAGACAATATAAAATTTGTTCTCGAGCTTGATAACAATGAAGTGATTACTTTTTCAAGTAGTGAGGAAGGGCTCAATTATTTCAAAGAGAATTATTCTATGATTGATGTAGTTCTTACCGATATGAAAATGCCCACCATTTCTGGAATGGAAGTACTGAGGGAAATAAAAAAAATAATGCCTGAAATGGGTGTAATTATTCTTACAGGTCACGGTGACCTTGAAAATGCAATTCAAGCCATGAAAGAGGGGGCCTTTGAGTATCTAAAAAAGCCAGTAAAAGCGGATAATCTTGCTATAGCAATCAATAATGCCGTAAACAAGAAAAACCTGCTTTTAGAAAATGCCCGTATTCACAGAGAACTTTTAGAACACAAAAATTATCTCCAAGGACTTCATGATTCGGCCGAAAAAATTCTTATAAATATGCTTCCTAAAAAACTCCCTAACATTAGCGGTTATAATTTTGCTGTAGAGTACAAAAGCTGTGATTCCGTAGGCGGTGATATGTATGATGTTGCCGACATTGGAGACTATATTTGTTTCTATGTGTTTGACGTATCAAGTCATGGAATACTTGCTTCAGTAATTTCAACTATAATTAAAAGTTTCCTTCAAAACATTGAATATAATTATAAGCAAGGTATAAATAAAAGGAGATTTCCTGAAATTGTTCTTGACCTTAACATGGTGCTTTTATCAAATACAGCCACCAATGTCTTTGCAACCTTGCTACTAGGTTTTATAGATAAAGAGAGCAAAATTCTTTATACCGTATCCGCAGGGCATATTAACCAGTATATAGTGAGAAAAGACGGCAGCCATATTCCTTTAGAATCTACAGGACCTATTTTAGGAACATTTGAAGATGCCACCTACAGCTGTTGCGTCAATCAATTGTGTCAATATGATAAAATATGGCTTTTTACCGATGGGCTAATTGAAGCTGCCCCGGATGAAGAAACTCCATGTTTTGGGGATGATTCACTTTTGTCCCACTTTAAAAACAATACTGATGCTACACTTGCAGTTACTTTAGAAAAGGCGGTTCAAGCAGTTAAAGATTATTCCAACAATACTTTTTTTGATGATATTACTTTGTTAGGAATCGAGGTTGAATAAATGAAATACCATATTTTTTCCGATCAAATCAGCACCGCAGATTTTTTTGAAAGTATTGTTACAAGTTCCACCGAATATGGCATAATTGCCACAGACATGGACAATAAAATTGTTTTGTGGAATAAAGGTGCTCAGCTTATTTATGGATACTCTCCTTCTGAAATGTTAGGTAAGCATATACCTTTAGGACTAAATAAGAAAATGGGAAACGAAATCGACTATATCTTTCTTGTGGAAAATGCTTTAAAAACAAATACCACAGATTACAAAATGATAGGTAAAACCAAGGACGGTCAAACTAAACCTCTATCGGTATCTATAACACCAAGGCTTTCTAGAGGTGATTTTTGCGGTCTTTTGATCATAGTAAGAGACATCACAAAAGCAACTTACGAAGAGCAGTATAGAAATTTACTTCTTGAAATAACCCAAATTGTTAATTCACCTAATGACATTGATGAGATGTGTCAATCCATTTGCAGTATTATAAGCACTGTTTTAGATGTTCCCATTGCATTCATCTGCATATTTGACTACCTTTACAACAATTTCAACATCAATTCCCAGATTGGTCTATGCAACAAATGCTTAAACCACGATTGTATATATTGTTCGGATGCGTCAAAAATAAACAACGATATAAAAAGCTGCTATGAAACCTATTCGCAGTTTATAATAAATTCAGAGCCGCTAGATAAACATGCTATTTCTAAATATATCGATACAAGCAGATTAGTTGAAGATGACAATTTTATAATTCACATCCCGCTTACCTCCGATGACTCTTTGATTGGTATACTTCACATTGTTACCTCATCATCTAAAAGGAATTTTTTCACAAAAGAAACGCAAGTTCTAAGCCTAATAGCTAATGAAATAACTGCGGGCATACAGAGAAAAAGGTTAGTGGAAGAAATCCGGGAATATGCCGACAATCTTGAGCGTATGGTCAAAGTAAGAACATCACAGCTTAGGGAAAAAGATGCCCTTTTGATACAATCGGGGAAACTTGCAACACTTGGAGAAATGGCCACTGGTATAGCACATGAAATCAATCAACCACTAGGAGGAATCAGCCTGATAACTCAAGGTTTGATACTCGCTAAAAACCGTAATAAACTTACCGAAGAAATGCTATCAGAAAAACTATATTCAATAGTAGACCAGGTTGAAAGGATTAACAAGATTATCAGCCACTTAAGAACTTTTGCAAGGCAATCCGACGACACAAAAAAAGAGGTTAATGTAAAACAACCCCTACTTGATGTATTTAAGTTAATAGGCGAACAACTTATAAAAAAGAACATAACTGTTGAACTAAAACTTGACGACGATTTGCCCTTAATACTTGCAGATCATAACAAGTTAGAACAAATTTATCTCAATCTAATAGGAAATGCTCGTGATGCTGTAGATGAATTGGAAAGTGTAATTTGCAAAACAAGAATTGACAGTGACTTCTCCGATTCGATCAAATCTATTGATAAAAAAATTGTCATAAAGATATACTCCCACAAAGAAGATGTAATTATCGAAATATCCGATAATGGAATCGGAATTCCTAATTCAATAATAAACAAAGTATTTGACCCGTTCTTTACAACAAAAGAGGTAGATAAAGGCACCGGACTTGGACTTTCTATAACCTATGGAATAGTAAAAGAATTTAGCGGTACAATTGATGTTGAATCTAAGGAAATGCATGGGAGCAAATTCACTATCAAATTCCCTATTTATAAAGGAACTTCCTCTAATTCTTTATAACGTATCACATCCATAATTTTGTTTGTTAATAAGCGTATGAAGTGTTATACTAATTTAAATAATATTTTACTTAAGGTTATTTCAAAAATCTTGATTTCATAAGATTTAAACTATAAATAACTACTAAAGTATTTTGAAATGTTTTAGGGTAAATTGGAGTTTTTTAACACAGAAACGAGGTGCGTAAATTGCCTTTTGATGGAGTTGTAGCTAAAAATGTAGTAATAGAGTTATCTGATGACTTGATAGGTGGAAGAATAGATAAAATATATCAGCCAGAACATGATGAAATTCTAATTCATATAAGAGCTAAGGGTCAGAATTATAAGCTAATTCTCTCTGCTAATGCGAGTTATCCTAGGATTCATTTGACCGATTTATCAAAGGAAAACCCTATGAATCCTCCCGTCTTTTGTATGCTTTTAAGAAAGCATTTGTCCGGAGGTAAAATAATAAAAGTTGAATTCTTCGATTTTGAAAGGATCATTTCCGTTCATGTCGAAGCGGTTAACGAAATGGGAGATACTACATATAAAAAACTGCTTATTGAGATAATGGGAAAGCATAGTAATATAATGCTTCTAAACGATTTAGACATAATTATTGACTCTATCAAACACATCGATATAGATAAAAGCAGAGTGAGAGAAGTTATGCCTGCAAGACCATACACGCTTCCACCGGGTCAGGATAAGGAAAGCCCTGAGGATATCAATCTAGATACCCTTTTCATAAATGCAAGAAATCAAGGTGGACTTCGTATTTCTAAATATCTCTTAAATAGTATAAGAGGTTTTAGTCCTATTCTTTGTGAAGAAGTATGTTATAGAGCCCAAATTGATGGCAAAACACTTATCGATGATTTAACCGATGCACAACTTAAAGAAATCAAAAATTCTTTAAAGATAATTATTTCTAAGATATCTGCTTCAAGTTTTTCTCCTTGTATCGTATGGGGGGATGAAATGAAAACAAAACCTATAGATTTTCATTCCTTAAAAATATCTCAATATCCGATTCTTGAATATCACTCTTCCATCAGCAATGCTTTAGATTTGTTTTATACATCAAAAGATAATGCTGAAAGACTTATACAAAAAAAGAGTGCTCTTAATAAAGTACTAAATAACAGTTTAGAACGATGCAATAAGAAAATTACCATCCACCAGGATACATTGAGAGAAGCCGCTGATCGTGATAGATTTAAATTATACGGAGAACTTATAACTGCAAACATACATAGTATTCCAAGAAATTCAAAAAAGGTTTCTCTACTCAACTACTATAGTGAAAACGAAGAATATATAGATATACCTCTTGACGAAAACATGTTACCGCAAGAAAATGCTCAAAGGTATTTTAAGAAATTTTCAAAGGCAAAAAACGCATATAATTTTACACTTACTCAATTAGAAGAGGCCTTTAATGAACTTAAATATATTGAAAGTGTGCTTCAAAATCTTGACTGTGCAGACAATACTCAGGAAATAGAAGAAATAAGGCAGGAGCTTGTTAGTGTTGGGTATCTGAATGAAAGAAAGAGTGCAAAACACAAAAGAAATAACAAGACCTTAGAACCATATCGGTATAGATCCTCCGATGGTTACGACATTTTTGCAGGAAGAAATAATGTGCAGAATGATATATTAACTTTGAAAACAGCTTCTTCTAACGATATTTGGTTGCACACAAAAAATATACCGGGTTCTCATGTTATTGTAAGAAAGCAAATAGGAGAAATTCCAGATAACACTCTTGTTGAGGCTGCTTTGATTGCTGCCTATCACAGTAAGGGTAAGCTCTCCTCCCATGTTGAAGTGGATTATACCCAAGTTAAAAATGTTAAGAAGCAAAAAGGTGCCAAACCGGGCATGGTTATTTACGTTAACTATAAAACTATAATTGTTACCCCCAGTGAAAACAAAATAAAAAAATTAAAATATAAATAGAAAAGTAGATAAGGAGTGACTTTAATATGCTATCACAAAAAGTAACAACCAATCTTTCAAACGCGTCATGGATAAGGGCCATGTTCGAACAGGGAGAAGAACTCAGGAAAATTCATGGAAAAGATAAGGTCTATGATTTCACTTTAGGAAATCCGGATCCTGAGCCTCCAAAAGAAGTTAAGGAAGCCTTAAAAAACATAGTTCTAGAAAGCAATCAAGGAATGCATGGGTATATGAGTAATGCAGGATATGAATATGTAAGACAAAAAATTGCAGACAAAATCAGTAATGAAACTGGACTATCATTATCCTCCGAACATATTTTGATGACCTGTGGTGCTGCAGGAGGACTCAATGTAGTACTTAAATCCATTCTAAATCCTGGTGAAGAAGTACTTATACTTGCTCCTTTTTTTGCAGAATACAACTTTTATGTGGAAAATCATGGAGGTAAGACAATTGTTGTGCCTCCGATGAAGGATTCTTTTGATCCTGATCTCGATGTGCTTAAAAGTAAAATTACAGAGAGAACAAAGGCTATTATTATAAACTCTCCTAATAATCCATCGGGTCATATTTACAGTAAAGAGACTTTAACAAAGCTTTTTGATATTCTCAGAGAAAAAGAAGAACAATTTAACTCCACTATATTTGTTTTATCGGATGAACCCTATGTAAAACTGGTTTATGACAATGTAGAGCTTCCAAGTATTTTAAAACTATACAAAAACTCCTTTGCAATAAACTCTTTCAGTAAATCTCTGTCTCTACCAGGAGAAAGAATAGGATACATTGCAGTAAATCCTCAAATACAGGATATAAACCTTGTCATATCATGTCTGGCCTTCTGTAATCGTACTTTAGGCTATGTAAATGCTCCTGCTCTTTTTCAAAAAGTAATTGGTGCTACACTAGATTCTACTGTTGATGTAAATATATATAAAGAAAGACGCGATACTTTATACAACAAGCTTATAAGCCTTGGTTTTTCATGCTTAAAGCCTGAAGGAGCTTTTTACTTGTTCCCAAAATCTCCAATAGAAGATGATGTAGCTTTTATTAAGAGTGCAGTTAAATACAATCTTTTGTTAGTTCCCGGTAAAGGATTTGGTGCTCCGGGGTATTTTAGAATGGCTTACTGTGTAGGCATTGATACAATAAAGAATTCTTTTTCTGCCTTTGAGTCTTTAGCAAAGGACTATAATCTCAATAAATAAAAATTTTCTATAAATAGGCGTTAAATAAAAACTCTGGGGCATCTATCCCCTCCGTTTTTGCCTCTTTCACTTCGTCCGAAAAGTTGCGTAAAAGAAAATCTCGGGTCACATAAGCCCGAGATTTTTTACATTTTTATTGTATAGGTTATTTTCTAGTCTCTTGATTTTATTACAATTAATATACCACTTTTTATTGAAATTTCAGCAAACTCATCCTCAAATTCATTGCTTACCCCTCTGCTTGATCCTAGCTCAATATCCTCGCAATCGAGAGGGTAATATAGACCCTTAGTAGTTATTCCCTCAACCACCTTTGTCAACGGCAATAAAGTCAGCTTAGCACCCTTCTCCTTTTTGATCTTAATTCCATCTTTAATCAAAGTTATTTCGTTTTTCTCATTTGCAAGTGTGCCTTTTATCCCCTTATCGAGCATCTGTTTAAGAAGAAATATATTTGCCAATGAATGATCAATCCTTGTCCCTATTCCACCAATAATAACCACTTCTTTATATCCGTTATCAACAACATAATTAACCGCTATTTCCGTATCTGTCATAGCTTTCTGACTTGGATACTTAATAATTTTAACCTTCAAATCTTTAAAATAATCTAAATCTTCTTTAGATATAGAATCTAAATCTCCTATCAATATATCCGGAACAAGACCAAATTTTCTAATATGCTTAGCCCCTCCGTCAACACATATAATAAACTGTGCCCCTTCAAAATATTTCATATGATAGGAATAATCTTCTATACTCCCACTACACACAATTAATGCTGTCATATATTAAACCTTCCTAGTAAACTTCAAACTCTACATCTTAAATGCTTTTTCACGCAGTTCTTTTATTATTTTTGTAGTATCCTGTGAGTTAAATATTGTAGAACCTGACACTATCACATTAGCCCCTGCCCTTGTAATTTCATATATATTACTTAAGTTTATTCCGCCATCTACTTCAATATCAATTTCTATACCTCTAGCAACCAATATTTCTCTTAATTTCTTTATTTTTTGAGTAGTAGCCTCAATATATTTCTGTCCTCCAAAACCGGGATTAACAGACATAACAAGTACCATGTCTACCTCATTTAAAATCCATTCGATTGTATGTATTGATGTCGCAGGATTTAAAGATACAGCTGCTTTTATTCCACGCTTTTTTATTTTATGTAGGGTTTGGTGCAGGTGAGGTGATGCCTCAGCGTGTACCGTAATTATATCGGCACCAGCATCAACAAAATTATCAATATACTTGTCGGCATCTTCTATCATTAGGTGCACATCAAAGGGTAATTTTGTTACTTTTCTTAAAGCCTTTATAATAGGTGGTCCAATGGTAATATTAGGTACAAAATGTCCGTCCATAACATCAATGTGAACCAGATCCGCTCCTGCTTTATCAATTCTAACTATTTCATCACCCAATTTCGCAAAATCTGCTGAAAGTATGGATGGTGCAATTTTAATCAACTCTAAACACTTCCCTTCAAAATACATAAAGATTAGGCTTAAAACAATTTTTGATTTTTATCAAATCCTTTATATACAAAATCACAAGCAAAATGCAAGCATATTTATACTTGAATATTCCTAATAATACTTCTTTCGCTGATTTTCCTTGAGCACATTACAAAACTCCACATACCTCTCATATCTTCGTCTATCTATCCTTCCTTTTTCAAGGGCAGCTTTAACTTCACAGGATGGCTCACTAATATGCATACAGCCAGTAAATTTGCATTTACCAAAATACTCATGAAACTCTGGATAATAATTTTGAAGTTCATTAGCTTCAAACCCAGATATATCAAATGAACTAAAACCAGGAGTATCTACTACAAAACCACCTGACTTTAGCTCAATAAGTTCTGCATGCCTAGTTGTATGTCTACCTCTTTCAATTTTGTCACTTACCTTACCCGTCTCCATTACATATGAATCCAAAACCTTATTGAGAATTGTAGACTTTCCCACTCCCGATTGTCCTGCAAAAACAGTAGTATTACCTTTTAAGGCAAATTCTAATTCACCAAAGCCTGCACCATTCATAGAACTAAGTGCTATTACCTTATACTTAGCCTTTTTATAGGCTTCAATTATCTTTATATATTCCGCTTCTTTGTCAAGATCTATTTTATTAAGGCATATTATTGCACTTATGTCTTTTCGCTCAACAGTTATAAGAAGCTTGTCCAACAACATAAAATCGGGCTGAGGAGATCTTATCGCAATAACGATTGCAATTTGAGTCACATTTGCAACCGCTGGTCTAGTAAGCTGTGTTGTACGAGGAGAAATCTCTTCAATGTTTCCAATTTTATTCTCCTCGTTTGAAACAGATATTGATACCTTATCTCCGGGTAAAGGCGTAAAGGAGTCCTTTCTAAATATCCCCCGTGCCTTGCACTCAAATATTCCTAAATCGGTTTTTACGTAATAAAACCCTCCTATACCTTTAATGATTAGACCTGGTATCAAGCATTCTTCCTCCTCTTGGCTCTATTCAATAAAACTAATACTCTATAGTATATTGCGAATATATTTCGCTGTTTAAGAAAACCTCAACTTCTGTACTACCATCTTTAGGTACTGGGATTGATAAAGTCAATGGAAAATCGGTTTTTCTTTTTATTTCGCTGTATAGCTGTTCCTCAGTCTTTGTAGTGGATTTCGTAATAATAACCACAACGCTTATAAACTCTGCATAGGAATCAGCATCCGTCAACATCAAAGGACTAGCCACAATTTTTTCATTTTTCTCGTTCAATCGTATCTCTTCAAGGTAAATATCTACAGGCTGCCCTTCATTGATGGTCTCTCCCGCCTTAGGTTCCTGTTTTACAATTTTATCTACTGTATTTGTAGTATCTTTTGGATTAATATTTCCAATTGCCAACTTTTTCTCCGCTAGAAGATTTAAAGCATCGCTTTTTGTTTTTCCAATCAAATCCGGTACTGTTGTTGTTTTGATTTCAGGTCCCATACTTTTATAAATCCTTACAGTTTTCCCAAGCCTTACATCTTCGCCTTCCCCCGGTTCAGTTCTTATAACTAGTCCAACAGCAACATCATCAGAATATTCTTCTACAATTTTGGGGTCAAGACCTAAGGATTTAATTTTTGTTTGCACAGTTCTATAATCAATCTGAGAATAATCATCAATTTTGATATAAACCGGACCATCGCTTACCGTAAGCACAATCTTACTGTAACCTCCCCGAACAAGTGCTTTACCCTTAGGTACATCTTGAGATATTATCAAATCCTTTGAAATATTTTCGTCATTTTTTCTGTTTAATTCAACAAATATATCATTATTCTCTAATTCCGCCTTAACCTGATAAAAGTCCTTATTGGTATAATCCTGTACTATATATTCATCTGGTGGTGCTAAAGATGGTAAAATAACCTTAGCCACCAAGAAAATTATAAGTACTATAACTACTAAGGATGTAGCTATTGCCAGTATTACCGTAGCCCTATCTTTATCTTTTTTCTTTTTCATTTTATCATCACCCGTTTTTTTAGAATCCTTTTCCCCTAATAACTTATTTTCACCTATCGACGGCATCCTTACTGTTGGACTGTCATATACATTTTCTCCATCTCCTAAAGTAATCTCCATCTCAGGCTTTTTTAAAACTTTGTATAAGTGTTCTAGCATTTCTGTCGCTGACTGATACCTGTTTTTTTGATCTTTCTCTATCGCAAGCATAATTATGTCATTTACCCCTTGTGGTAAATCCTCTTTTATGCTCAACGGCTCTTCTGCTATTTCCTGTATATGCTTTAAAGCAACTGCTACTGGCGATTCTCCATTAAAGGGAAGTTTGCCGGTAACCAATTCATACAAAACAATTCCTAAGGAATAGAGGTCGGATTTTTCGTCAGAAAACCCTCCTCGGGCCTGCTCTGGCGAAAAATAGTGAACAGAACCAATTGTACTTCCAACAACAGTTATTGTTGAAGATGTAACAGCCCTAGCAATACCGAAATCTGTAACCTTTGCAACTCCGTCCTTTGTTAACAAAATATTATGAGGTTTTATATCTCTGTGAACAATATGATTCTTATGGGCGTGCTCAATAGCTGAACATATTTGAATGACTATATTTACTGCTTCCTTCCAATCAAGTGCACCGTTTTGAACTACATAATCCTTTAATGTTATGCCATTTACATACTCCATAACAATATAGTGCATATCATCTTCTTTTCCAACATCATATATAGACACAATATTAGGATGTGAAAGACTGGCTGCTGCCTGAGCTTCAACCCTAAAACGCTTAACAAATTCTTCATCTGCAGTAAATTCTGGTCTTAATAGTTTAACTGCAACAAACCTATTTAATAATTTACATTTTGCCTTATATACAAGGGCCATTCCGCCCCCACCAATTTTCTCTAACAACTCATACCTTCCACCAAGTATGCGACCTTCCATATCTACACCTCTTCTTCTGGCATTTCAATATAACACTTAACCAAAATCCCACCTTATAATATCCTATAAAGATATGTATATGCAATCAATGTATTCCTATGAATACTTAAGAATTTTTTACGATTATAACCGTTATATTGTCCTCTCCGCCTTTTTCATTTGCAAGTCTAACTAGCTCGCTGCATGAAAACTGCGGGTCATCATAACTATTTATGACTGACAATATCTCGTCTTCATTCAACATATTTGTTAATCCATCAGTACACAAAACAAATGTGTCCTCGTCATTTACATCAATACAATATGTATCTACAGAAACGTTTTCTTCACATCCTAAAGCCCTGGTAATTATATTCTTTTTTGGATGATTGTGGGCTTCTTCCCTAGTCAACGAACCATTTTTTATAAGCTCCTCAATATATGAGTGATCAGTAGTAATCCTTTGTAAGACACCATTTCTTACAAGATATACCCTACTATCTCCTACATGCCCTATAATAAGCTTATCTTTCAAAAATATTACAATAACAAAAGTGGTTCCCATTCCAAAGTTTTCTTCCGACTCTTTGGCTTTAGAGAAAATATTTGTATTAACTTCCTTCAACATATCGCAAATAAAGGACTGTATGCCTTCCTCATCTAAATCCGGCTGAAAAAACTTAAGCAAATACTCCTCGGATAAGTCAACAGCCATAAGGCTTGCTAACTCTCCTGAGTTGTGTCCACCCATCCCATCCGCTACAATAAAGGTATCAGGTAATCCATCTCTCCCGGAAATAACTTTATAGCTGTCTTCATTAATCTCGCGTACCATACCCCTATCGCTTTCGACTCCAAATCTCACTATACCACTCCCCAGAAAACTTGTAAAATGTTTTATAGTTAAATAGCTAAAATCACTAATGTAATTATATTTCATTTATTCTTTAACAGTTTCAATAAGGCTTCTGCGAAGCTGACCACAGGCAGCATCAATATCAGCACCAAGTTCACGTCTTACTGTTGTTTCAATACCGCGTCTCTCCATCATATCTTTAAATTTGAAGATTCTATCCTTGCTGCTTTTTTTAAACCCGCTATTTGCAACACTATTTACAGGTATCAGGTTCACATGGCACAGCATGCCCTTTAGAAGACCTGAAAGCTGCTGAACACATTCGACTGTATCATTCACACCATCGATTAATGCATATTCAAAAGTTATTCGTCTTTTTGTTGTCTCTGTATATATCTTACATGCTTCAATCAATTTGTCAATAGAATACCTTTTATTGACAGGCATAATTTTTCCCCTCGCCTCATCATTAGGTGCATGTAGTGAAATAGACAAAGTAACAGGTAAATTCTCTTTAGACAATTTTATAATTTCAGGTACAAGTCCACAGGTAGAAACCGAAATGTGTCTAGCTCCAATATTCATACCATCTTTGTGATTTACAAGTCTAATGAATTTTACAAGATTATCGTAGTTATCAAAAGGCTCGCCTATTCCCATTACAACAATGTTTCCTACTCTGCCATCAGCCTCTTTTTGAATGGTTAGCACTTGGTCCAACATCTCGGAAGCTGTTAAATTTCTTACAAAACCTACACCTGTTGAAGCACAAAACTTACACCCCATCTTACAACCTACCTGTGAAGATATGCAGACCGATAATCCGTGTTCGTACTTCATTAGTACACTTTCAATTATGTTGCCATCTATAAGCTTAAATAAATACTTTGTTGTCCCATCTATTTTTGATACAAACTTTTCAGAAATTTCGAGCTTATTTATATATGCCTTTGTTTTTAAATTCTCCCTTATGTCTTTTGAAAGGTTTGTCATTTCATCAATATCCTTGACCCCTTTATTAACCCATTGGAATACCTGTTTCGCTCTGAATTTCTGCTGACCCATTTTAATAAAAAAGGTCTCTAATTCTTCTATTGTAAGACTGAGAAGGTCAACCCTTCTGTTCATAATCTTAACTCCTTTTCCTCAATTTAGAGATAAAAAAACCATCTATGCCATCTGTATTGGTATACATTTGAACATACCCTTCTTTTGCTGTATCTTTTATTAAGCCTTCAGGAATAAATTCCGAAATATCTTCCAATTCAAACTCACTGTTAGCCTGTAAAAATTTATTAATTTGCTCCTCGTTTTCTCTCGGTTCTATAGTACAAGTGCTATAGACCAATACACCTCCAGATTTAACATAGCTAGAAGCTGATTTAAGTATTTTCTCCTGAAGCTTTACTATTTCATTTAAATCATTTTCATTTCTTGTCCATTTTATGTCTGGTTTTCTTCTAATAATACCAAGACCTGTACAAGGGGCATCAACTAAAACGCGGTCTGCCTTGCCTGTTAAACTCAAATCCTGCTCTAAAGCATCAAAAACTTCCGAGCTTATTATATCAATCCCAAGTCTTTCACTAGCTTCCTTTATCAACTTTATCTTATGCTCGTGAACATCCCGAGCTATAATCTTGCCTTTGTTTTGCATGAGCTCAGCAATATGAGTAGCTTTGCCTCCAGGTGCACTGCACACATCAATTACAAATTCTCCCGGTTTTGGGTCTAAAACTTGTGCAACCATCATGGAACTTTCATCCTGAACCTGAAAGAGACCTTTTGAAAATGCATCCATCTTTGTAATTGACGTTGGATTATTTATAATCAATGCATTTTTTATATATCTTGCCGGTTCAGTTTCAAATCCTTCTTTTTTAAGCTCAGTTTGGAGTTCATCTCTATTAGTCTTTAGTGTATTTACCCTAATTGTCAAAGGAGCAGTCTCATTGTTGCTTTTTAATAGCTCCTCGGTAAAACTCTCACCAAAACGAACTAGCCAACTGTTAACCATCCACTCGGGATGGGAATATTTTACCGAAAGATAGGTGCTAAGCTCCGTACTTTTGTCGGGATACTCAATCTTTTCTCTCGATCTTGCAACGTTTCTAAGCACAGCATTAACATACCTGCTACTAGCAGAGTGTCCATACCTTTTTGCAAGGTTGACACTTTCGTTGCAGGCTGCCGATTCCGGAATTTTATCCATAAAAATGAGTTGATAGACCCCCAACCTTAAAATGTTGAGTATCCATGGAGAAAGCTTTTTAATTTTCACTGAAGAAAATTGATCTATTATATGGTCAATTGTAAGTTTCCATTTTAAATTACCATAAACCAACTCTGTAATAAAAGCCCTGTCAAGATTATTTAATTTGCTGTCTTCCAGCTTTTTGTTAAGGGCAATGTTCGAGTATGCCCCTGACTTATTGATTTCATAAAGTATTTTTAATGCAGTTTCTCTTGGAAAATCAAGTTTCATAATATTTAATCATCTCTTCTACTTTTCGATAATAATATAAGACGTAGTAAATTTGCTATAGCAACGGCTGCCGAAGCAACATAGGTCATAGCTGCAGCTCTTAGTACCTTCTTTGCAGGATCTATCTCATCATAATTTATCATCCCTGTATCTTCAAGTGTTCTAATAGCCCTATTACTTGCATTAAACTCTACTGGCAGCGTCACAAGATAAAAAAGAACAGCTGCACCAAAAAGTATAATTCCTAGATTAATAATAAACGGAATACTGAACATCAACCCAATTATCGCCATTGTAGGTCCAACGGAAGAACCTATATTTGCGACGGGAACCAATGTACTTCTTAAAACTAAAGGTCCATATTCATCCTTATGTTGAATAGCATGCCCAGTTTCGTGAGCAGCAACACCAATAGCTGCAACTGATGTACTTCCATATACCGATTGTGACAATCTTACAACCTTTGTCCTTGGATCGTAATGGTCTGTAAGTTCTCCTGGATATGCTTCAATCCTCACATCATAAAGTCCGCTTCTATCTAATATTGTCCTTGCTATATCTGCCCCTGTCATACCTTTGCTATTGTGAACCTTACTGTAACGGCTAAAGGTACCCTTTACCTTGAATTGTGCATAAAGAGAAAATAAAAATGCTGGTAAAACAAGTAATAAATAATATATATCAAAACCATAAAATAATCCCATAAGACTACCTCCTATCTTTTATTTATTTTAAAGTGTTTTAAATTCATTATTCAATATATAGTTCTAATAATTTATTTTTTTCTAAATACTTTAGTATCATATCGTTCATCATTCAATATATAGATTTATAGCCCAATAAAATCATCTATAAAAACCCATCACCTAAAGTACAAATTCAATAAAGTCCAATATTTACAATGAAATTCTTTAAATAGCTAGTACAAAAATACTGTCAAGGTTCTATAATTTCATTTAATCTCTGCTTTAAAGTGTAAACATTTATACAAGTATTGTAACAAGGTCCGTTTGGTCTGTCATTAATCAAGCCAATAACCGGTATCTTACCAACGTCTACTATTCCACTTGTAAGATCCCTTTCGCATGCAACTGCTAATATCAGTTTTGGTCGCAGTTCCTTTATAATATTTCTTGCGGCTGTTCCACCTGTTACTATTCTAACTCTAACCCCCCTCTCCTCAGCTGCTTGAAGAATATCACCAACTGTACATCTTCCACACCTTTTACAGTTATTAGTGTCATTAGTAATTTTATATCTGCACTCAGAATACTGCAAACAATGTGGAAGCAAAATAAGAACGCTTTTTGGTGAATACTTCTGACCTAACGCATTTACCATTATATTATTAAAGTCTATATAAAACTTACGTATTAAATCTTTCTTTGTCTTAAAAATATCTGCTAAAAATATCGAAAGTGGAAGCAGTGACTTTATTCCTGTCCCTGCTAAAGCTCCGATTATTTTGCTTGACGATTTATATTTATATATATACATAATGCTAATAAAAGAAATACTATAAAATAGTATGATTAGTATTGTCACTATTGCTAAAATTAATAATATTATATTATATGTATGTATTGTAGAGTAGCGGTAAACCAACCCAAAGATAAGTAATATTAATAAAAGTCCAACTATTAACACGCCTGATAACAGACCAAACTTCCTTAATCCTTTATCCAAAAACTTCACCTTCATCCATTTTGTGACCACATATATAGTCCTCTACGCACATTCTTCTACAACATTCAAATTGTACCTCTTTTATAATGAGCTTACCAATACCGCAAGCAACAATAATTCCATCTTTACTAACATTACATATGGTGCCCGCTTTCAAATTATGTTCATCTTCTGACATAACGGAAGTTAACCATATTTTCATTTTTTCACCGGAGTAATATGTATATGATCCCGGCCAAGGGTTTGTTCCCCTAATTAAGTTGTGAATTTCCTTAGATGACTTCGTCCAATCTATTAGTCCTATTTCCTTAGTCATCATGCTAGCATATGTGGCCTCTGAATCAGACTGGGGTGTCCTTACCAAACTACCATCTTCAAGCTTTTGCAAGGTCACTTTTAGTACCTCTGCACCTAAAACGGACAGTTTGTCGTGAAGTTCTCCTGCGGTCATATGCTCATTTATTTCAATAGATTCTTTTAATAACATATCTCCTGTATCCATACCCACATCAGTAAACATAGTGGTAATACCAGTCACTTTTTCACCATTTATTATAGACCATTGTATAGGTGCAGCACCTCTATATTTCGGGAGCAAAGAACCATGTACATTTATGCATCCATATTTCGGGATATCCAAAACAGATTTAGGAAGAATTTTCCCGTATGCTGCAGTAACCAGTAAGTCGGGATTAATTTCCTTTATTTTATCTGCAAAGTCAGAAGTTTTGACTTTATCCGGTTGTAACACTTCAATTCCTTGCTTAATTGCGTATTCTTTCACTGGTGGAAAGCACATTTTTTTCCCACGACCTTTTGGTTTATCGGGTTGTGTCACTACTGCAACAACCTCATAACCTTCCTTCAAAAGCATATCTAAAGATGGTACTGCAAATTCAGGAGTACCCATAAATACAATTCTCAACTAAGTCACCTCTAACAAGTATTTTTACTTTATATTACTACTCGTGCAAATCATTTTTATGAGTTACTTTTTGTGCTTTGCTTGTAAATAAAATTCCATCTAAATGGTCAATTTCATGACAAAAGGCTCTTGCAAGGAGATCTTCTCCTTCAATGCTTATCTTTTCACCCTTTGGGTTCAATGCCTCAACCCAAACCTTCTTAGGCCTTATTACATCTCCAAGATAGTCGGGTATACTGAGACAACCTTCTACATCAAGTACCTCTCCCTCTGCTTTAACAATTTTAGGATTGATTAGTTCTAGCAAGCCTTCACCCACATCGATTACAACAATTCTTTTTAATACGCCTACCTGAGGTGCGGCCAATCCTACTCCTCTTTCTGCATACATTGTTTCAGCCATGTCTTTAAGTAAAGTCAATATCCTGTCATCTATAACATCAACTGTTCTACATACCTTGTTTAAAATTTCATCTCCATCAATTCTTATATTCCTTAATGCCATTTTAGGTTCCCCCATATCATATTTTTATACTCTATACATCATTTATTCCCACAACAAAAAGTATTATAACATATTTACCGGATTTATATCCACACTAACACCTATGTCATTTTTACCCTGCTTTTCATAGAAATTGTCCAAAACTTTCGTTAATACATCTATAAGCTTTTCCATATCTTTATACTTAATAATAATCCTCCACCTGTATTTGTTCTTTATTTTAGTCACCAAAGACCTAGAAGGACCTAATATATCAATACTATTATAAACATCGGAAAAATAGTTATCAATAAATTTTTTAACACTAACTGCTTTATTAAAAACCATACGATCATTAATTCCGCTCAATACAATTGAACCGATATGTGTAAAAGGAGGGTATGACAGTTTTTCCCTAACCATAATCTCCTTTTCGAAAAAACCCTTGTAATCCTGATCACATGCACATTCAATACTGTAATTCTCAACATTGTATGTTTGAATAATTACCCTTCCTGGAATTGTTCCCCTACCTGCTCTTCCTGCCACCTGTGTTATGAGTTGAAAAGTCCTTTCGGTAGCTCTAAAATCTCCTGTATTAAGAATACTGTCTGCCGCAAGCACACCAACTAAGGTAACATTTGGAAAATCATGACCCTTTGCTATCATTTGTGTTCCCACTAGTATGTTGATATTGTTTTCACGAAAATTTCGCAAAATGTCCTCATGAGAATTTTTATAGGTTGTTGTATCCATATCCATCCTTATTACGGAACCATCTTCAAAATTCTTTTTTATTTCGTCCTCAATTTTTTGAGTTCCGGTACCAAACCCTCTTATATGAGGGCTTTTGCATTTCGGACAGTTGCTAACTCTCTTTATGGTATACCCACAGTAATGACATATCAACCTTTCATCATAGGAGTGATAGGTCATTGATACATCACATTTAGGACATTTTAACACATAACCACAGTTGCGGCAAAGGATAAAGGACGAATAACCACGCCTATTAAGAAAAATGATTGTTTGCTCTTTATTACTTATATTTTTCTCCATTTCACAGGCTAATGCCCGACTAAATATTGATCTATTACCCGCTTCTAACTCTGTTCTCATATCAACAACCTGAACCTTAGGAAGCATCAGATTATTAGCACGTTTTAGCATTGTAAACATAGCTATTTCACCGGCAACCGCTCTATAATAATTTTCGATAGAAGGAGTAGCTGAACCATACATCAATATAGCATTTTCAATTTTACAGCGTTCCCTTGCCACCTCAACCGCATGATACTTTGGCGAAATCTCTGATTTATAGGAATTCTCATGTTCTTCATCTATTATGATCATGCCAAGTTTATTAAAAGGTGCAAATACTGCCGATCTTGCCCCTATAGCAACTTTTATTTTTCCACTCTTTATAAGCCTCCACTGGTCATACCTCTCTCCTAAGGACAATCTGCTGTGAAGTATAGCGACATACTCCCCAAATCTACCTTTAAACCTTTCCACCATCTGTGGCGTCAAAGAAATCTCCGGTACTAGGACAATAGCTTGCTTCCCAATATTTATACAATGGTCAATTAACTGAAGATACACCTCGGTTTTACCGCTTCCAGTTATGCCGTGCACTAATACTTCGTTAAAAGCTTTTCCATCTAGCATTTCTTTTATTTTCTCTAGAATATGCTGCTGTTCGTCTGTCGGTTCTAGATGGGTTGTCCTTTCAAAACTGCGATTTTCAAAGGGATCTCTAGTCACTTCTACATTCTTGAAATCTATATATCCATATTTTTTCAAGGTATTGAGCACACTCTTTGAAACACCGGCAAATTTCGCCAAATCAGCTACTGAAATATATTCATTCTCTAAGAGCATTTCAAGTATTCTGATATGCTTTATGCTCCTTAAGCGATTCCCCTCAATAGCTTCTTGTATTTCCTCGGAAGGTTTTATAAGATAGGCTACTTTGACATATTTTTTGCTTACCTTAGCTCCAAACTCCTCAGATACAGATATACAATTAAGCTCGATTAATTTGTTTATGTATCTTGATAAATCCTTTATATTCACCTCTGACTTTAAATGGTCATATTCCATTATGCCTTCAAACTCCCTAAGCTTCTCTAAAATTTTTAAATAGTTGCCCTTTAAGGAAGCATCAAAATCAAGAAGTTTTACCGTTTTAGAATTTATCAAAATCGACCCAGGAGGAATCAAACATTTAAGCACATCGGAATATGTACTCATATATCTGTGCCTCATCCAATGAGCCAAATTTATCATATTCTTATCAAGCACTGAACATTCATCAATAACTTCACTAATTTCCTTTAAGTCCTTAAAATCACTCTTCTCCAAAAGAGCTATAACATAAGCTTCCCGAAGTCTGTTAGCTTTGCCAAAAGGCACAACAACACGCATTCCTATACTAATTATATCTGAATATTTTTCTGGAACCTTATAGTGATACACCCTATCAAACTGCCTAGTAGCGTTACTTATTACTATTTCCGCAATATTATTCATTACTGCTCCCTTCAATTACTTCTCACCATTTTGCCTTTTATAATTTTGTCCTAAAAATGCTTATGTGAAAATTTTCGAATTTCTTAATGTTCTTTCTAAAAAGCTGCTGCACAGTCCCACAAAAAAACCCATAACGACACCTGATATAAGGAGTACCGGTAGAATCATAAAAATCGCTACATCCTTCATTACAAAGCTTGCAATAATTGTTTGACCTATATTATGGGCAACTGCCCCTGCTATACTTATTCCTATTATACTAAATACCTTTGAACCCCTACTGTACAAAACATACATTACAATTGTACTGAGAATCCCTCCAGCCATACTAAAAAAGAAACCTGTAAACCCTCCTCCAAAAATGGAGGACAATATACATCTAACTAATACTACTGACAAAGCATCTTTAAAACCATAGAATATAATTACTGTTACAGTAATTATATTGGCCAATCCAAGCTTTACACCAGGAACAGGCGATGGCAAAGGAATCCATGATTCTATTAAAGATAAAACTAAGGCCTGTGCAACCATCAAACTCAAAATAACAATACGTTTTGTTTTATTCAATACTTACTCCCAACTTCCTTAATTAAAATATAACCTCACGGCTAGAATTTCTCCAGTATAAGGTCCTTAAACTCACAATTTTTTGCTAATGCGTAACAGCATCTACTTTGTCCGACTGCCCCTCAATTTTAATCATAGTACTATTAGGAATGCATACTGCCATATCACCTTTTTCAGATAACCACGCTGTATTGACACATATCTTATCAGGACAATCAGCATCTAAAAATCTTATTCTGCCTCTTTCAACAAGTATTACCTGAATGTATTTACCTGAAATCTCTATTTGTTGTGGTTGACTAACAGTGCTTAAATCGATGCTCTTTATTATTTCATCTTTCATCTTTATAACTGCTACTTTGTCGGTATCCTTTCCGCTTCTTTTATAAGTGGATACAACTGCAAAAGAAATAACAATTGCTGCGGCTATAATACCTAGAAGTATGATATCACCTTTTTTCAACATATTCATACTCATTATTATCATCCTCAAATTTAAATGAACTGCTAAGTCCTTTTGTAATGTATATCTTTTTATCCTTTGTTATAAAAACAGCTTCAACACCCTCAAGCTCCTCTATTAAATCCATACCTTTTTCAAGACCTAAAACAAAGGTTGCAGTGGATAAAGCATCTGCATCAATTGATAGATCAGAAATGACAGTAGTACCTATAAGTCCTGAATCAGCAGGATAACCTGTCCTCGGATCAATAATATGATGATACCTCACACCATCTTTTTCAAAATACCGTTGATAATCTCCCGAACTGACTATAGCTTTATCTTTTGCACTTATAACTCCTATATAAGTTCCTTCAGGTCCAGTAGGATTTCTAACCCCTACTTTCCACAAACTCCCATCAGGTTTGCTCCCTAATAAAACAATATTTCCACCAATATTTATAAAAGCCGAATTCACCTTATGTTCCCTATATAGCTCTATTGCCTTATCTCCCGCAAATCCTTTGGCAATTCCACCCAAATCAACAACTTGACTTTTCTTCCTAAGCTTTGCTTTAGATATGCTTTTATCAATTATAACATCTTCATAATTCACTAAGCTTAATAAATCCTCTATCTTTTTTGCTGACGGTATGGAAGGATTATCCGAAAACACACCCCATTCCTTAACAAGAGGACCAACCATAACATCGAAAGCTCCGTTACTTATTTTTGAAAACTCCTTTGCCTTTTCCAATACATATATTGCATCTTCATTCAATTCGACAAAATCAATTCCGGCAGAGGCATTTAGCTTGTCTATTTCTCCTCCGGACTTATTTATAGTCATCTTATCTTCAATTTCCCTAATTTTATCCATTACCTTTTTGCTTATTTCCTCAGCATTGTTATCGTAGATTCTCTGCGAAATTATTGTGCCCATTGCAAAGTCCTCGTTCTCATAGGGAACATTTGTTGAATTCTTATCGAACTGAGTTTCTAATTTATCGCACGCGGAAACACTTATTGTCACTAAAACAATTACAAACAGAATAAACTCTTTTCTCATCCCTAATTTCACCTTTTTGTATCTCAAATAGTTTATAGCAATTATTATAACAAATTAATAGAGAAAACACCCTGATTTCGTCAAAAGAAAATCTAGAAAAATTGTATCTTTAACTTTTGCTTTACAAAAATCACTCTCCACTTCGTCTACATTCTCTAAGGCTTGTAGCTCAGTTCTTTCCATAATATGCACTTAAACTATTGTGAGTTTTACTTTTATTTGAAAGTTGTGATAGAATCGATATGCTTCTTTAGAAAAAAATAAAAACGAAGGGGCATCGAGCCACTTCGTTCGAAATAAGCGTAATAAAAGTGATGATATCAAATCACCACTTTTTTACCTCAAACATTTTCGTCATTATCTTCTCGCTTCTCTTCACTCTTATTTTGCTCTTCAGAACAAATTTCCATCTTAGAAACCGAAACCTCATAAGCCACTTTTGTTAACACTTCACCGCTTTCAAGCTTTTTCTGGTATTCTCTACTTTGAATCCTTCCCCAAACTTTTATATTGTCGCCAATTTCCAAGTTAGATGAATACCTTGCATTTCTACCCCACGATATGCATGGAATATAGTCCGATTTGTTGTAAGGCCGATTCACAGCCAACAATATATCAGTTATTTCTCTTCCAAAAGGAGTTGTTCGATATATAGGCTTTTTACAGATAAAGCCGTTAAGATATATCTGATTTGGATTTTTTACTTTCCTTTCATCCTCAAGGAAATTGATTTCTCTGGCAAATACAGTCAAAATAAGTTTGCTTCCATCCGCAGTGCTATTAAAATTGTTATACGACCGGAATTGCCCTTCTACCTCGATAGTTTTACCAATCTCCAAACACTCTCTAGAAATCAAACGCTCTGAAACAGTCACGCTTATTCTATCGTAACTATCACTTAGTCTAGGCACTTCGAGCGAAAATGAATAAAAACCTTCACCGTACACCTCATGGCTAAACTCTGCTTCAGTTGCTATCTTACCGGAAATGGTCACCATGTTGTTCTCAATGATGTTTCCGACCATCCGACCCCCACACTCCTCTCTTAGGCTTGCGTACATTAAATATTTATCTAATGTAATGTTTATTCGCAAGAGGTAGATTTTAGAATAACTTTATATAATAAATATATAATTTCTTAAACGAATCTCACCGAAGAATTACATAAAAAATTCTTGTCAATGGTATTATCGGTTTATATTAAATTATATTACACATTATATTACACATTATATTACACATTTTTCAACTTGCAAATCCCTTAATTTTTTTGTTCATAAATAAATTTTGTCCTAGAAACCAAACTAGCGTTGTCAACGGGTAGTTCCTTGGTGTTTTTACAGTAAAGAATTTACTGAATTTTTCTTTAATAACAAAGCATTCACCTAGTTTTGGATAATCATCGAATAATCTAAAAAGTGTCGCAATTTCTTCTGCAGTTGGGTCTTCAAAATTCTTAAGTCATGTATTACATTTGTAAACCTACCGCAATTAGGACATATAGCTGCAATGTGCTTACGTTTTGCGAATACAGTATATATGCTACTATTTACATTGGTATGGATAACCTCTAAGCCTTGAATTCCTAGCATTTTTGAAATAACCTTAAAAGGCATTATTTACATATCAGTAATAATACACTTAATATTTTTCTTAATTACTTAATGAATTCAAATCCACACCATTAACCAACGCAAAGGTCGCAGCTGCCAAAACATTGTACGGATCGTACATTTCAGGTTGAGTTTTAATTATGAACTCCTGAGGTTCTATAACACTTCCATTTCTCGCAAATACAGTTCTCTGTAAACAACACATAATATCGCTTTTATCAACTAAATCGCCAACACTAGAAGTGGTTATACTTGCCTTAAGATTAAATCCATAAGTAATGATATAATGCTTTATTCCGTTTAAAAAGTTTGTAAGCTCATTATCATCAGCGTTAACTATAGCAATGCCCTTTTCGTCTAAAAGAGCAAACGCTCTTTTCATTCCTTCTTTATAAGCATCAGAAATGCTCTCTTTAAAATCATCGGCTTTGTCAGTAAAAATAATTATATCAAATTTTAAGTAATTAAAGATTTCTTTATCGAGATCGAAAATATTCACCTTTAGAATCAAGATATCTGTGTTATTCTTTAAAAGTTCAGCTAAATATGCTTTAAACCGTTTAACATCAATATTTGCTAGACTTTTTGAATCAACAATACTAAACCTCTTTTTCGAGGCTGAAAAGATCGAATTAATGAGATTTGCTGTGCTTTCCTTATTACTTTGACTAATAATACCAGCTATTAGCACTTTATTAACCCCATTTCTTGAGATAATTGTAATTTTATAATTTGCTTTTTTTCAATATTTTATGTAACACTCTTTTAAAAATTGACTTTCACAATATCTTTACTCCATTTATTCTCCATAAAACACTATATTTTTTATAGACAGTTACTTCTTAATTTGACGACCTTCAACATTAATTTCATAATTTTCCCTCATAATTAATTCAGATACTGGAACTAGTTCAAATCCTTTTTCCTTCAATGCTAAAATTATAGATGGCAAAAGCTTTGCTGTATGGGGAGTGTCATTATGGAATAAAATTATCGATCCATTGTTTACTTTTTTTAGCACTCTGCTTTGAATCTGTTCGGGAGTAATTCCAGGCTTCCAGTCAAGAGAATCCACATCCCACTGAATTGTGTATTCATTTAGTTCCCTAGCTATACGCACAACATTATTATTATAATCCCCATAAGGTGCTCTGAAAAGCTCGGGTTTCTTTCCGGTAATCCTCTCTAAAACCTCATCACATTTTTCAATTTCTGACCGTATTTTGCTATTGTCAATTGCTCCCATACGTAAATGTGCATAAGAGTGATTAGCAACATCGTGTCCATTGTCTGCCATCAACTTAACTTCATCGGGATGCTTCTGTGCCCAATGTCCTACTAAAAAGAATGTTGCTCTAACGTTGCTTTCTTTTAATGTGTTAATAATATCGGGTATGTCATAAGCTTCCCAAGCACAATCAAATGTAATGGCCGCCTTTTTTTCTTCACATTCAACAGAGTATATAGGTAAATCCCTCTTTTGTTCAAAAACCTCAGCAACCGTCTCCCTTGAAGCAAACACACAAACACTTGTAATAACCGCAAAAATCCCTATAAGTACAAATTTATAAAGGGTGTTTAGTTTAACAATGTATAATTTCATTTTTACTCCTATAACTGTCCTTAATTGTCCTAAAATTATAATATTCAAGCTCTTTCATTTATATACTAAATATTAATATTTATAAGTTATATATGTTGCGAAAAGATTTTAAATAAATAAAGGTAGTTAAAGCATCTGTGCTTGCAGGACATAAGCTCAATCTTCCACAACCTATGAATCAATGTACATATTCGAGTATAGGAATTTATAAAACTCCAATTTTTGTAAATCCCAACACCAGAATTTGGTAATATATAGAATGCCTGAATCCGTGAATATTTTATCATAGAAGTACTCACAATTCCAGCGAAATGAGGTATAATAAGGCTATAATACCATAAGAAAAATATTCACCAACGAGGTGCAGAATGAAATTTAAAATTAGATTCTCCAACGAACGCCTTATTACACCTTCCGGATTAGCTATTGCTGGTTTACTTATAGACAAAACGGATTTAAAACGAAGGTTAGATTCGATAAAATTA
>JAAYPF010000038.1 GCA_012519925.1 Clostridiaceae bacterium | reverse complement strand
TTAGCGTAGAATTCCGTAGCCTTTCATGACCACAGCCAAACTGGACTATCAAGCACAACAATATTGTAAGTGACTATATATACTTAGTCTTATATTAAAATATATTGAAAAATGGGGAAACTCAAACTTTGTATATTTTGCAAATATATTACACTTTCTTCTAGTGCTGGAGTCCTATAATCATAGGCACTATTTACTATTGTTTTAACACTTAAAATATAATAAGATATTTTATGAATCACAGCAATTCTTTTATAGTAATCCATTAGGCTCTTTCGAAAAAAATAACCACATAATATTTTACTCACAAAGCCCATAAAATCAGACTATTTGATATGGTAATTGAACGGTTATTTTTTTGGAATCACCTTTTTAATTTATTTATCATTAATTTTAATGTAAAGTTGTTCGCTTTTTCAAATACTTAGTTTTATACGAATGTTTATCTATATTCAACTTTATACATAATGCTTACTCCCCAATTTCACCCATTTTATATGGGTTCTTTTTTTATAATTCCTTAAGCCTTTCAAGCACCCCGCTCGGTACTGATAAGTTGCCCCTTCCTTTCCCTATTTTTATATCCGGCTTATATTTTCCATGAAAATCACTTCCACCTGTAGGTACTATATTATGCTCTATGGCAATTCTTAAAAGATTGCCTGTATCGTCCCCTGAATTCTCAGCATAATATGTTTCAATTCCTTTAAGCCCAGCTTTTACAAGCCTTGCCACAAGCTCCTCCAACTTTCTCCAAGACAAATTAAGAAATATCGGATGAGCAAGTACGGGTATTCCCCCAGCTTTAGTTATAGCTTTCACGCAATCTTCTGGAGCCATTTTTTCTTTCTTAACAAACGCTGGCTTATCATCGGAAATATATTTATCAAAGGCTTCTCGAATGCTTTTGACGTATCCCTTTTTCACTAAAACACTTGCCATATGCGGTCTTGCTATAATATGACCTTTTGCCTCTGCCTGGACTTCCTCCATAGTTATATCAAAACCTAAACTTTTAAGTTTTTCAACCATTTTTGGGTTTCTTTCATCCCTGCTAATCCTAAGTTTTTCTAAAGTATGCTCAAAATTTTTATAGGTCTCTCCAAAAAAGTATCCCAAAATATGCATTTCAGGACTAAAATCAACACTTGTTTCTACCCCTGCAATCACCTCAACTCCGATCTTTGCACCTTCATCAATAGCTTCCTCAACACCATCTATTGTATCATGATCGGTAATGGCAATCGCTGCTAAACCATTTTCTTTTGCGTGTCTTACTAGTTCTCTTGGACTCATGCTACCATCGGATGCAGTGGAATGAGTGTGTAAATCTATAAGTTTATCCATATTCCCTCCTGTGAAAAAAAGTCTCACGCTGCTGTTAAGACTATTTAGTTAGATACAATTAAAATCTAGCTTCTACATTACTCCAAACAAAGCTTTGGCGGAAACTTATCGGCATAAGCTAACTCCAGTACTTTAGCCAGTTTTCTTAAGGCCGTACAAGCTTCCTCTGTTGTAATAATTCCTTTTTCCATCGCCTCTGCAACTTCCTCTATATCTAAAACGATTACAGATCCATCAGGCAATATTTTTACGTCGAGAAGCAAATCGGTTAATGTGTATTTATCCTCTTTCTCATCATAATTTACATCTATTATATCGCAATACCAATATTTGAATTCACCGGAGGGCCCTAAAAATTTGCTAACTTTATAACCTTCCTTTAAAAAAGTATAGGACATACCCCCGGAAATATCCGCCCGTTTTTTGATGGGTTTCCACCTAGTAACCAGCAAATCTTCACTTCTTGATATAAGCTCATCTCCTGATATATCAACTGTTTCAAAAGGTATATACCGTTTTCTCAATACTCTAGGTTTCTTCATACTAGTCTCCTGTTAAAAAAGTTTTTAAATTTATATCTACAAACTTCCAATGCCCATCTTTTTAATAATTATATATCAATTTACTGTTTTTGAAAACTCATATTTACTACCTATAATATTTCCCGTATTCTTCCATAGCAACGTTTACAGTGTTATAATGTATAAGCGCTTAGTAACAAAATTACTTTAAAATGCGTTCAACCATTCTTGTTAGGAGGAGAAAGTTTTGAATTCTAAAAGAACAAGAAGCTGTAGTAATTGCCTCAAAGGAACTGCAATTACTATTAATAATGATATACTTTGCATAGAAAAGGGAGTAGTTTCCTCGGACTATGTGTGTACAAAACATAGATTTTTACCTGAGTTTAAATCCATTAAACGGAGAATTAATACTTGTTTGGACTGCGAAAACTTTATTGTCTTTGATACAACCCATATAGAAGAAAGAGCCTTTGGAATATGTCAGCTATTTACCGTAAGAAAATACAACGGAAGAAAGAAAAACGCCTGCTCAAAATTTGTGAAACGCAGCAAGCTTGAAGTTTCATAAAACCAAGGAAAATTCTCATTTTTAATAGTTATAGAGCCCTTTAAAAAGAGTATGCAATATTCAAAATACAAAGCAACCTAGATCGAATTTTTTTAAAGGACCTTTGATTATTTATTTTTTTAAATTGTCTAATATTTATCTGTAAACTATCCGATAAAGAAGTAGAGCTGAATTACTATAAAATATCACAGTTAAGTTCGGAGGTTTACAATGCGAGTAAGCGATATTTTCAGTCAAAAAATTAATGAAATACAAAGCAGAGTGCCCATAAAAATAAATACTAAAAATGCTAAGGAAACATCCTTTGAGGAAATTTTAACAGACACTGAGGATGCATTTTCCATCAACAATGCTATAATAGAGCCCACGAAAATGTCTGCTAAGACGGTATCAAATGCAATAGATAAATTTGGAAACGACAGATCTGCCGATGTTGCAAGAGCTAAAAATTCAAGAGCAGCAAGCAAATCATATATACCGGAGAGCAAATCCGAACAGATGGACTTAATTAACGCTAGTATTGAAAAAGCCTCTCAAAAGTACGGAGTGGACGCAAATTTGGTTCGTGCTATTATAAAACAAGAATCAAGCTTTAACCCTAAGGCTCTGTCTCATTCAGGTGCACAAGGCTTAATGCAGTTAATGCCTGGTACAGCAGATGCACTTCGTGTTAGCGACCCATGGAATATTGATCAAAATATAGACGGAGGCACAAGGTATATAAAGGATCAACTTAAAACCTTTAACGGTGACTTAAAACTTGCCCTAGCTGCCTATAATGCTGGACCTGGTAGTGTTAGAAAGTATAACGGAATACCTCCATATAATGAAACACAAAACTATGTAAAAAAGGTTACCGAATACTACAATATGTATAAAAGTGCTCAATAAAAACTACGGGACTTCGAGTCACTTAGTTCGAAAGACGCTCAATAAAAATAGCTCTGGGAAATCCCAGGGCTTTTACTTTTCATTTCAAATTTTTTAATCTTTCAAAAATCTCAAGGTATATCCACAGGAATCCCAAGTGCTGTCACAATTTCATCTATACTTCTTCCTAAAAGATCTCTCCTCCTATTGTCAAACATGATTGGAGGAATTACTATTAATTCAGGCTTACCCTTTTGCTCTATGTATTCTTTTGCACTATCTATAATGTCTTGTACCGTAAGTAATCCTGCACACTTTATGGTACCGCCAAAAAAGGCATTACGAGCTTTTATAACATCATAGTTAAAAGTGAACCCTCCAACCGCAAAAAGCCTCTCTAAAACGTTATATGCAAGCTCAGACGTTATAAAAAGCACCTTATTACAGTTATGCCTTTCCACCACTCGCTTTATTCTATTCGTTTCATCGGGATCTATATCGTATAGCACAATAAAACCCGGAGCAGTATTCTTATGTTTTTTAAGACTTAGCCTTAATCTTTGATGTCCTCTGATAATGTCCAATTCAGGGTTTTTTAGACGAAAAACCCTATTGAAAGCATCCACTCTTGTTAATACCTTTTCATTTGCTACTCTCTCGATAATATCACCCTCTAAAACTCCGGCTTCTTTAGCCGCTGACTTATCCACAACACCTTCAACCCTTGCTTTTAAATCAAAAATATACGAAGGCTCAATAATTACAGGTATACTGTATTTGAGCTTAAGTTGTGTGACATAGGAGAGCACTTGGCTATATAATGTGCTCAATTCAAGGTTCTTTCCCGTTAAATTTGTATACCCCGGTAAAAATAAACGAATTGAACCGGCACCATTTTTATCTAAAAATTCTACCATTTCTTCTATATCTTCATAGTCCATAAATTCCGGATCAAAAACAGCACTCGCACTATAGTTAATTCTGTCCTTAAGCAGCAAAAGTTTCTCCTTGATATTATCCGGCTCTTTTAAACCTAATACTGACCTCCTCTTTTCGTCTCGAAGGCAGTTCACCGACACATTGAAGTCTATACCCCCAAGCTCAGTCAATCTGCTTACCAACTCTTCCGTTAGTAAAATACCATTTGTGGTTATCTGTATATGAGAATTTTTATACTTTCTTCTCACCATTTCCACAATCTTAATAAAATCTTTATGAAGAAGAGGTTCTCCTTCAATAATTCTAGTTGCTGACTCCCCAACTATTATTTTTCTATCTGGGGATAAAAATTCGATAATTTCCCTAAAATCCGCAATTTCAAGTTTACCAAGCCTATAAACCTCAACCCCTTGAGGATTTTGCTTATGGCTACAAAAAACGCATGATGTGTTACATGCAGAAATAATAGGAAGAATATTGGTTTTATATACTGTACTTATTATATAATCTTTTGTTGCAGTTCTCATAATCCACCCTTCTAAACTCTTCTTAAGATAGTTCTGTTTTTAAAAAACTCCCAAAATATAACAGCCATTCTAAAAACTTAAGATAGTTTACAAAAAACTATAGTAAAACATAAGTTTTAGCTTCCATATTCTAGCACCCCTAGTTCTTGTACATATTTTAATCCACAATATCCACAGCGTTATCCACAGTTCCTACCATAGATTTTATAAGGCTTCGCGAATTATTTCCACATTATTCACATAAATAATTTCAACAGCATTGGGTATAATTCGTCAAATTTTGTATAGGACTTTTGTACTATACAAATTCGTTTTTGTAATATAAAATTACGTAAACAACCTATCCATATAGCTTTAATTTTTTGATGGGTTTGCTTGTAATTACTGGTATCAGTGGAGTCTAGCGTTTACTTCTTAAATTTATACAAATCGCCTCAAATAAAGCTTTCTATAAACCCCATAGCAATTTTTGAATAATAAATTGGGGAATATTCAAAGAATAATTTCCCAAGATTTATGCCATTTTTTTCTTATTTCTTATGCTAAACCTAAATTCTTCGGAAATAATTAAATCTGTGGATAAGATATAGTTATCCACAGATTCTAGTCTATATTCTTTCTCCAAGCTTTAGCCCTGGTATTGCATTTAAATTCAAATCTGATACATTTCCTCTTCCAAACTCATAATGAGCTGCACAAGCAATCATAGCTGCATTGTCTGTGCACAGAATCGGACTTGGATAATATACTTCAAATCCTTCCTTAGCTGCCTGTAACTTTAGTTGTTTTCTAAGTTGCGAATTGGCTGCCACCCCACCTGCCAATGCAACTTTTGTTGAATTTACCTGTTTTGCTGCAGATATCAAGTTTGTAACTAGCACATCCACAACTGCAGACTGAAAGCTTGCACATAAGTCTTGAATATTGTACTTTTCACCTTTTTGCTCAAGACTGTTTAAATAGTTTAGTACTGCTGTCTTAATTCCGCTAAAACTAAAATCATAACATCCTCTTTCAAAGTATACCCTAGGAAAATCAATTGCTTTTGGATTTCCTTCTTTAGCTGTTTTGTCTATCAAAGGACCACCGGGATATCCTAACCCAACCGCCCTTGCCACTTTGTCAAAAGCCTCACCGGCTGCGTCATCCCTAGTTTTACCAAGGATTTTAAATCTATCATAAGCCTCCACATGTACAATATGACTATGACCTCCTGATGCAACAAGACAAACAAAAGGCGGTTCTAGATCTTTATGCTCTATATAATTGGCAGCAATATGACCTTCTATGTGATGAATTCCTACTAAAGGCTTGCCCCATGCAAAAGCCATTGCCTTAGCAACTGATAACCCTACAAGTAACGCACCTACAAGTCCCGGTCCATATGTTACACCTATAGCATCAATTACCTCCGGTATTATTCCAGCCTCTTCAATAGCCTGATTAATTACAGGTATAACTAGCTCAACATGTTTTCTAGATGCAATCTCTGGTACTACACCACCGTATTTTTGATGAAGGTCAACCTGCGAGGAGATAACATTTGACAATACTTCACGTCCGTTTCTTACCACTGATGCTGATGTCTCATCACAACTTGACTCAATTCCAAGAATAATTATATCTGTCACTTTCAACACCTGCTTACTTTAAATTTTTCGTAACACCCGCTGACCAGTTTTTTTAATGACCTAAACAAATATAGCATATCACAAATACTTTATTTCGAGAAGTATAGTAGATAAACATAACAAACACAAAAAGAAATGAGTTAGCTTTTTGCCACCTCATCCCTTTAATTTAAATATTCTTCAAAAATAAACTGCAGCTAAATCTTATACACCGGAAGCACTCAAAACATTTACAGGTTTGCCCTGTATCGAAATTTTTTCCGCCTCTCCCTTTTCCTTTTTGCCAAATACAATTTCCGTTACTTCAAATATGTCCTCAACAGGTATCACTTCAATATCCATAGTTTCAAACAACTCCTGCCAATTGTCCTTTGCTATTATTACCTTCTTAATGCCTGCATTCATTGCCGCTTCAACTTTTGAAATAACTCCACCTACAGGCTTAACCTTCCCACGTATTGATATTTCACCAGTCATTGCTATTTCGGTGCTTATAGGAAGATTATTTATTGCAGAATATACAGCAGTAGCAATGGCAATCCCCGCTGAAGGACCATCAATAGGTACACCTCCAGGAAAATTCAAATGTAAGTCATAGTCTCTGTACTCTATATCAAAAATTCTTTTTAATACGGTTAGCACATTTTCAACAGACGCTTTTGCAGTACTTGTCCTTCTTAATTTGTGTCCCCTTCCATCCATCTCTTCCTCTTCTACTATTCCAGTAATTTTTAAAGTCCCTTTACCACTTATAGTTTTAGTTGCAGCAACTTCAATATCTAAAACCACACCGGTACTATTGCCAAATACCGCTAATCCGTTAATACAACCTACCTGTTCATCCTTAAACACCTTTTTATCTGCACGAGGATTATACTTTCCAAATTCAATTACCCATTCTATATCCTTCCTTTTTATTAGCTTTCTCTCCTCAACTAAGGCTACTCCACCGGCAATCTGGACTATATTTACTGCATCTCTTCCGCTCTGTGCATATTTAGCTATCAACTCTTCTCCGCCTTCTTCTAGCAAAAAGCCTCCCTTTTGTGCTGCATTCTTTGCAATTTCCTTTACCTCTCCTGCTGTAAGTGGCCTAAAATATATCTCAACACATCTAGACCTAATTGCAGCGGGTAGTTCATCCGCAGTTCTTGTTGTAGCCCCTACAAGCCTGAAATCAGCTGGCAAACCCTTTTGGAATATTTCATGTATGTGGGAAGGGATATTCTTATCCTCCGAACTATAATATGCACTCTCTAAGAAAACTCTTCTGTCTTCTAACACTTTAAGAAGTTTATTCATCTGTATCGGATGCAATTCCCCTATTTCATCTAAAAATAGTATTCCACCATGAGCTTTTGTAGCAGCTCCCGGTTTTGGCTGTGGAATACCTGCAACCCCATACGCACCAGCACCCTGATATATAGGGTCATGTACAGAGCCAATAAGGGGATCCGCTATACCTCTTTCATCAAAACGTAATGTAGTTGCATCCACTTCTACAAATTTAGCCTCTTTTTTAAAGGGTGAGATATTATTTCTTTTTGCCTCCTCAAGAATTACCCGAGCTGCAGCAGTTTTACCTACCCCAGGTGGTCCGTATATAAGCACATGTTGAGGATTAGGACCGCACAAAGCTGCCCGAAGTGCCTTAAGCCCCTGTTCCTGTCCAACTATCTCCTTTAAATTAGATGGTCTAGTACGCTCGGATAACGGCTCTGAGAGTTTAATTTCCCGTAGTCTCCTTAGTTTATCCATCTCCTTCTTTGATTCTTTCTCAATGGCAGTTTTGTTGCCTTGCTGCGATTTCAACATATTAAAAAAATAAAGTCCTATGACAATTGAGAAAAATAGCTGTATTATAAAGAGAGTGCTTGTTAGCATATTTTATCCTCCTAAGATGTAATTTTTGAAATGGTAACTTTAATAAATTTTAAGCTATAAATATATTATTGACTATGTTAGCTATTTTATCCTGAGTTTTTTAAATGGTATGCATTTCCTTGCGTATTACTACCTTTCAAAAAACAAACTTTTTTAGACATTAAAAAAAAGTCCATCACGTAAGCCTAGAAGCTCTCATGACGAACTTTATTATCTGATTTTGATTATATAAAACAATTAAACTTTAATTATCTTTAAAGATTATATTTATTATCTTCAACTTAGTGCCCTTCTGGCAAAGTTTCAAAATGCAATTTCCTATACTATGAACTTAGCACCCTTCGGGCAAAGTTTCAAAATGCAATTTCCTATACTATCAAGTTAGGAAGCCGATTCCTTTTTAACACTTGACTTTTTCTTAACTGGTTTTTTCATTGACTTCTTGTTCTCGTTAACAACTATTAAAGGCTGTGAGTTTTTAGTTACTGTGTCCCTTGTAACAGTGCATTTTTCAACATTTCCCATAGTAGGAATATCATACATAACCTCAAGCATAATTTCTTCAATTATAGCTCTAAGCCCTCTTGCACCGGTATTCCTTTCTATTGACTTCTCCGCAATAGCTTCTAATGCACCCTCTTCAAACTCCAATTCCACGTCGTCCATCTCTAATAGCTTCTTATATTGCTTAACAAGAGCATTTTTCGGTTCTGTCAATATCTGTATTAATGCCGCCTTGTCAAGGGACTTTAGTGATACCATAATTGGCAAACGACCTACAAACTCAGGGATAAGCCCAAATTTTAATAAGTCCTGCGGATATATGTGCGTTAAAATTTCTCCTATATCTGTCGTCTTCTGACTTTCTATTTTAGCACCAAATCCCATTGTCTTTTTGCCTATTCTGTTCTGTATAATTTTATCAATTCCATCAAAGGCACCACCACAGATAAACAGTATATTAGTGGTATCAATCTGAATAAACTCCTGATGAGGATGTTTTCTTCCACCTTGTGGTGGCACAGAAGCAACTGTTCCCTCAAGAATCTTAAGCAACGCCTGTTGCACACCTTCACCACTAACATCTCTTGTGATTGATGGATTTTCGGACTTTCTAGCAACTTTATCAATTTCATCAATGTAGATTATACCTTTTTCAGCTCTTTCAATGTCATAATCAGAAGCTTGTATTAGCTTTAAAAGGATATTTTCGACATCTTCCCCAACATAACCTGCTTCAGTGAGCGATGTAGCATCAGCAATAGCAAAAGGTACGTTGAGTATTCTTGCAAGCGTCTGAGCTAAAAGAGTCTTTCCAGAACCTGTAGGTCCGAGCATTATAATATTACTCTTCTGGAGTTCTACATCTGACCCCTTAACCTCAGTGTTAATTCTCTTATAGTGGTTGTATACTGCAACTGACAAAGACTTCTTGGCAGATTCCTGTCCAATTACATACTGATCCAATATTTCCTTAATCTCAGCCGGTTTGGGAACATCATTAAGTTCGGCATCAGCTCTCGCTTCCTCAAACTCTTCCTCAATAATCTCTGAACAGAGCTCTATGCACTCATCGCATATATAAACCCCTGGTCCAGCTACCAACCTTTTTACCTGTTCTTGAGTTTTGCCACAGAAAGAGCATTTTAGCTGCTTCTTCTCATCATATCTGGACATCCTACCACCTCGTTTATTTTCTTCTTTCCATTACTTCGTCTACTATTCCATAGGCTTTTGCTTCTTCAGCTGACATAAAAAAGTCTCTTTCAGTGTCTGCTTCAATCTTCTCTAAAGGCTGTCCTGTTCTTTCACTCAAAATCTTGTTCAACCTATCCCTTGTTTTGAGAATGTGCTCTGCATGAATTTTGATTTCTGTTGCCTGACCTCTAGTTCCACCTAGTGGCTGATGTATCATTATTTCACTGTTAGGAAGGGCAAATCTTTTTCCTTTTGTCCCTGCAGCCAAAAGGAAAGCTCCCATACTAGCAGCCATACCGATACATATTGTTGAAACATCCGGTTTAACATATTGCATTGTATCAAAAATAGCAAATCCTGATGAAACAGAACCTCCCGGACTATTTATATAAAACTGTATATCCTTATCCGGATCTTCTGCTTCAAGAAATAACATCTGTGCAATTATAAGACTTGCTGTAACATCGTTAACTTCATCACTTAAAACAATTATCCTATCTTTCAACAGCCTAGAAAAAATGTCATAGGAACGTTCTCCACGGTTTGTTTGCTCAACTACCATTGGCACTAGACTCATAACAATGCCTCCCTCTGTTCACCTTTATTCTTATTTATTTATTTCTTCCCATAAATTTTCTAAATTAAACCTATAGAATCTTCTTATCAAAAAAACATTGAACTTTTAAAGCATACCCTAATATATGAACATTGAACTCAAATTTTTATTACAATCATTTGAGTTCAATATTATCTTAAACTATTTTTGCATTTTCAACCAATAAACTAATAGTCTTCCTTATTTTTATAGTATCTTTAATATATTCTATATCGTTTTTCTGCAAATGTTGCTTAAATTGTTCTAAATCTTGCTTATAATTATCTGTAATATTCACTAACTCTTCATTAAACTCTTCTTCAGTTACCTGAACATTTTCTGCTTTACACACAGCATCAAGCACAAGTTGAATCTTAACCTCTTCTTCAGCTCTCTTTTCAAACTGAGCTCTGAAATCTATATAGCCCATGCCCATAATACTAAGATATTTTTCAATATCTAGACCTTGATAACGCAATCTTGAATCAAAATCGTTTATGAGGTTATCAATGTGCTTTTGTATCATTACATCAGGTATATCTACAGTTGTGTTCTCACTAACCTTATTTATTATCCTGTCCTCTGTTTCATGCTTTGCCTTATGCTCTGCAGCTTCTGTAAGTTTCTTTCTGATATCGCTCTTATATTCTTCAAAAGTATCAAATTCACTTACATCCTTTGCAAATTCATCATCTAAAACAGGTAACTCTTTAATTTTAACATCATTGATTATTACTTGAAACACTGCATCTTTTCCTGCGAGCTCTTCGCTTGAGTAATCCTCCGGAAATGTGACCTTTACCTCTACATCATCTCCAGGCTCTGCTCCTATCAGTTGTTCCTCAAAACCTTCGATGAAATTCCCTGAACCGATTTCAAGTCTGTAACCGCTTGCTTTTCCACCTTCAAAAGGAACTCCATCAATAAATCCTTCAAAATCCAAATCAGCGATATCGCCTTTTTGAATACCTCTATCTTCAACAGTAATCAATCTTGCACTTTTTTCAGCTATTTTTTCAATTTCTTTATCAACATCATCCTCGGTTACCATAGCCTTTACCTTTTCAACTTCAACACCTTTATATTGACCTAGTGTTACTTCAGGTCTAACGGTAACATCTGCTACAAAAATAAGATTTTTACCTTTTCCAATTTGTTTAATATCAATATCAGGTCTGTCCACAGGATGAATGTCATTTTCTTCTACTGCCTTATCGTAAGCTTCAGAACAAACTATATTTATAGCATCTTCATAAAGAACCTCTTCACCATAATGTCTTTCTACGATGTTTCTTGGAGCTTTACCCTTCCTAAAGCCAGGTACAACAAATCTCTTTACGTTCTTTAAATAGGACTTCTGTAAGCCTTCTTCAAATTTTGCCGCATCAACTTCTATCTCAAGTTGAACAATGTTTTTTTCTTTTTTTCCCACCTTAACACTCATTTGTTTTCGTTCCTCCCATTATTTGGTTTGTATTAATATTTATTTAGTTTCAGCTCTTATGTATTAAAACCCTCTTAAACTCTGGTTTAACCATAGGTACATCAATCGCACCATTACAATATACTAAAAATCAGCCATTCCATTATAACACAATATATTTTGAAAAGCCAACATCAAGCTCTAATTTTTTTTAGATTAGGTGATTTCAAAATAGCTTTTCCTTGTAAACTCGATATAAAGTTTCACGAAAAGTGAAGTTTCAAGGGTTGAAAATCCAAGAAATCTGCCGATATGAGGCTAAACTCTATATTATTAACCTCCCCCACCACCGCACTTTTAAATCCTGTTCCATGTAAGTGCCCATATATACATTTGCTTACGTTATATTTCCTCATTATTTCCACAAACTCCGAAGCTTCCCTTTTGGCATTAAAAGGAGGATAGTGCATTGCAACAACAACACTTCCATCCTTTGAATTATCACAGGAACTTCTTAAAGACAACTCAAGTCGCTGAAGCTCTCTATTGAATATTTTTCTGTCTTCATCACCAAACTCATCGTCCCCGGGACACTTCCAACCTCTTGTTCCACAAAAAGTAACTCCCTCTATAAAGAAACTGTTATTATGCATAAAACTTATGGATTTAAACCCATTTGCATCTAAAAATTTATTTAATTTGCTTATTGTAGTCCACCAATAATCATGATTTCCTTTTGAAATTATCTTCTTTCCCGGTAATTGATCAATAAACTTAAAATCCTCATAGGCTTGTTCAATATATGTCGCCCATGATATATCTCCCGGTATAATAACATAATCTTCATCACGAACTTTATTTGTCCAATTTTGTTTAAGTCTTTCCATATAATTGTACCATCTTTCACCGAAAATATCCATCGGTTTATCTATGCTTAAAGCCAGATGAAGATCTGAAATTGCAAATATTGACATCTATATATTACTCCCACCATTGAAATACTCAATTATCTTATTTGCCAACCTAGGGCTTATACCCTCAACGGCTGTTAAATCGCTTACTTGTGCTTGCTTAATATGTTTTATCGATCCAAAATGCTTTATTAGAGCCTTCTTCTTTTTAGGACCAATACCTTCAATTTTGTCCAATTCTGACCCCTTATACCTTTTTTGTACAAGCTTTCTGTTATATTCTATCGCAAATCTATGTGCTTCATCCTGAATTGAAGTAATAAATCTAAGTAGATTTAAGTCTTTTGTAAGATCATATTCCTTAGTTTTAGTAACTAATCCCCTTGTCCTATGTTGCTCATCTTTTACCATTCCGGCGACGGGAATTGTTATATTCATTTCTTCAAGAACACTCAAAACACAATTCACATGTCCTAGTCCACCATCCACCAAAATCAAATCGGGAAATTTACTAAATTTAGCTTGTGCGAGTGTCTCTTCCTTCTCCTTACGTGCACGATTGAATCTTCTAAATATTACTTCCTGCATACTCCCATAGTCATTCTGTGAGTGTAAGGATTTTATTTTGAATCTTCTGTATTCTTTTTTTTCGCAATACCCACCCTCAAACACTACCATCGAAGCTACTATTTCGGTACTTCCTGTATTGGAAATATCATAGGCTTCTATCCGGTTTGGCAAGTCCTCGAACTCTAATACTTCTTTTAGTTTTGCCATCCCTTCCTTAGCAAGCTTGTCCTGATATTTTATTTTTTCCTTAAACTGATTTAAAGCTATAAGTGCATTCTGTGATACCATCTCCACAAGCTTAAGTTTTTCGCCCCTCCTAGGAACCTTTATATATACCTTTGCTTCTCTTTTAGAACTTAACCAGCTTTCAATTATATCCATCTCATCTATATCTTCCTGCAGAACTATTTCACCAGGAATATACGCTGCGGAAGTATAAAACTGCTTTATAAAAGATGTCATCAATTCACTGTCTGAAACATCTCCAACTCCTTCAAAAATAAAATGCTCTCTTCCGATTAATTTTCCGCCTCTTATAAAAAACACCTGAATACATGAATCGGTCGGATCTTTAGAAAATGCAACTACATCCTGATCCGACATAGCATTAGATACTACTTTCTGCTTTTGTGCTATGTGCCTTAGACTGGTTATTTTATCTCTTAGGGCTGCTGCTTTCTCAAACTCCATATCTTCCGAGGCCTTAGCCATATCACTCTCTAGCCTCTTAACAATCTCTTCCTGCTTACCACCTAAAAAGCCACATATATCATCCATTAGAGCTCTATATTCCTGTTTATTTACATCTCCCTGACAAGGTCCTAAGCACTGATAAATATAATAATTAAGACAGGGTCTATGCTTCTTACCATCTTTAGTAAATACCTTATTGCAAGACTTTATGGGAAAAAGCTTTTTTATAAGTGCTATTGTCTCCTTTACTGCAAACCCACTTGTATAAGGTCCAAAATATTTTGCTCCATCCTTTTCCACTTTCCTTGTCATCAATATTCTTGGAAATTCTTCATTCATCGTAACTTTAATGTAGGGATAACTTTTGTCATCCTTAAGCATTATATTAAACTTAGGTCTATATTTTTTTATCAGATTGCATTCTAATATTAAAGCCTCTAATTCGGTGTCTGTAACTATGTATTCGAATTCCTTTATTTTAGGTACCATTGCCTGAACCTTTGGTGTTTGATTTGATAATGAGTGAAAATACTGTCGCACTCTATTTTTAAGCACAACTGCTTTTCCTATATATATTATTTCCCCATTGCTGTCTTTCATAATATACACGCCTGGCTTGTCGGGCAGTTTTTTAAGTTCTTCTTGTATATCAAACATAAATAATCACCAAAAATCCATTCCAAATCTTTATAATAAACGGTTTATGTTTAAGACCTTAAGCAATCAGACAACATTTTTTTCACTTCTTCTATACTTTTACTACTGACTGCCTTTTCAGTTATTTTTGCTGCTTCTTCACAATTTGTCTTCCTAATTATCTCATATATATCGCAAAAAGCTCCTAATGTAATACTTAAATCCTTTACACCTAAACCTATCAACACAATAATGGACACAGGATCAGATACCATTTCACCGCACAAAATTACACGCTTACCATTTTCCTTTGCACAATCAACACAGGTTTTAATTATTTTAATGAATTCAGGATCAAGATAATTATCCTTTAATACAGTGGAACATTTTCTATTCAGACCGCAAAACTGATGTAGCAAATCGTTAGTTCCTATATTTATAAAGTCAACTTCTTTGATTATATTTTCAATATCCTCAACTGCAGAAATAGTTTCGATAAATGCCCCAATCTCTATTTGGCAGTTTCTCTCATTATTTTCTGCTTTTATCTCATTTTCTATCCCTTTTATTATTTCCTTGACCTCTCTTATTTCGTCTGCATTATTCACCATAGGGAAAGTAATACCTATATTACCAAAGGCATTAGCCTGTATTATTGTTCTCATTTGAAGGGTCAATTCCTTCTTATGCTGAAGAGATCTTCTAATACCCCTTACAGTACGTTCAGAGTGGGCTTTATAAAAATCAAGTGAACCCGGTACCTTATCTGCACCTATATCCACTGTTCTTATAACTAATATCCGGTTTTTCATCGCTCTGGCCATCTTTGAGTATATAGCAAATTGTCTCTTTTCATCGGGTACTTTATTATAGTCTATAAATATAGACTCTGTTCTTACAAGCCCAATACCGTCAAAATTTATTCTTTTAGCGATATTAAATTCCTTAAGACTACTTATGCTTGCATAGAGGAAGATTTTGTGACCATCCACTGTAATAGCAGGTTCAAAATTGTCAATGTCTTTAATATTTATTTTTCTCCTAAGCTTCTCACTATAGGTAAAAATCTGACTATTATCTGGGTTTATTATCATGACGCCGTTGTTACAATCTATTATCGTATCTTTGTCTTGATGTTGTATAGTTTCTTTGAAATTTATATTTCCAAGGGTAGGTATACCAACACTTTTAAGAATTATTGAAGCATGAGTAAAATATCCTGCCCCCTCCTGTGCAACAACACCTCTTACTTCCTTCTTGCTTAACACCCCTGCAATTATCGGATTTAACTCTTTTACGGCCACTATATGTGAAGAGTTTATTTCTTCATAATTCACTTCACTATGGCCGTACACATTCTTAATAAGTCTTTTTCGCACGTCATTTAAATCAAAAATGCGATTCTTTACATATTCGTTATCACTATCTTGTATACAATCTATATATTTTTGGATACATGTATATATTGCGTTATCTGCATGATACTTTTTGTTTCTTATAGTATTTTTTATTTCTTCAAAGAAATAACTGTCATCTAAGATTTCGCTGTAGAATTCGAAAATTCTATTTTCCTCTTCACTTAGTAGACCCTTAAATCCGTCCTTCAAATCATATATTTCAATAAAAGTCTTGCAAATAGCTACCTCAAGGTCAGTTATCTGGTTTTCAACCTCTGCTTCATCAATCAATTGGGTATTGACGTCATAGCTTATTTCTTTAATACATATAAGTCTTCCAATACCTATTCCACCTGATATCGGCAATCCTTCAAGCACTATTTTATCCATATATCCACGCACAATGCTTTATTCCCCCAAATCAGTTGCTAGATAGCTTTCTAATTCGCTGATTGCCTGATTTTCGTCTTCTCCTTCAGCAATTATTGTTATCTTATTTCCGTTACCTACACCTAATGAAAGTAAACCTAATAAGCTCTTTGCATTTGCCTTTCGTTCCCCTTTTTCAACCCATATATTAGACTTAAAATTTGATGCCTTCTGAATAAAGAGTGCAGCTGGTTTTGACTCTAAGCCGGATACATTGTTAACTGTTATTTCCTTCTTTGTCATATCGTAATTTGCCTCCTCGATTTTAATTCCCTATTCAGAATTATATCAAATAATGTCATGTAAGCAACTTAAATTTTATAATTTGTAACTTTATTTTTAAAAGTATTACTATTACAACGCTTGTAATGGTTTTTTTAGTAACTAGTCAATAAATTTTCCAAATTAATTTTAGTTTATTAGTCAAAAACTACATATTGACCAATTAATTGAAATACTAAAGTAATCCTCTATCTTTTACTTCAAACAGTTTTACTACTACTTCTTCATTTGTTACAGTTACCTTTATAATTATAGGGTTATCACGGTTATTAATAAATTTCAAATCAGCACCTCCGTAAACTACAGTTGCGTCTTGACCTTTTTTAATATATCCTACATCTTTTGAATGGGGATGCCTCTCTGTAATATCTAATCCAGCTTCTAATGCAGCATTATATAGTGTTGAAGATATCTGACATATTCCACCACCTACTCCATAGCTTTTTTTGGGACCTTTCTTCGTATTTATGATAATAGGAGCTTTCTTATATCCTTTTTCTTTCGTTCTTTTTCCTAGTGTTCCATTGAAGGAAAACTCCTCTTGAGGCAAAATTTGTATATCATCAATATAATCACCAGCAAGTTTTAGATTTTTAACTCTTGAGTTTTGATCATCCAATACTTTAGTCGAAAAGCTTCCTATTTCAGTCATATTTTTTCTTAGGGTGTCAGAAGTTATGTCTGGCTTTACATCTTCAACAATAGGTGTTAACTTTTCTCCTGCAGAAGAATGCATAATCAAATCAATGGTTTTATCAATATTTACTTTCTTTCCATTTTTCTCTGGCTCAATACTCCACTTTTCTTTATCAAAACGTGCGTTTTTAGGTTCAACATCGGTTTCTTTAGAGTAATTTTTTAAAATTTCGATTATCTGATCAACACTCAAACCTTCTAGATTTTTATTTTCTAGATATATCTCTTTATTAATCTTTTGATTTCTAGATACTTCTTCTTTGTAACTTGAGCTACAAGCTGCCATATACATAGTAATCACACAAATAACAACAAGCTTTATCTTCTTTGAATTCATAATCATCTTACCACCTCCAGATAGCCATTATTATATTTTGCGAAATAATTATCACAAGCAAATGTAGTTAAAGAATCTTTATTAGCAGGCTATAAACTTAGTTTCTTTCAGCATATGAATCCATATAAAATGTATTTTTCAAAATATATAGAAACAATCTAAACACTTCTTAAATTAAGTTGATACTTTTTTACACTTCAAAAAAGATAACTATATCTTCTAAAGTAATGTTTAGAAGATATAGCAAGAAATATATTTACTCCCTAGTACCCGATCATCCTTTCAGTCAAAAGTACAAAAACTACTCCCAATATCAAATTAATAAGTCCTAAGGCAACATTAGCTATTATTAAGGTATTACCGCTTCCTTTTATTTGTCTATTTAGTAAAACACCGAAGGCTATTCCTGCTACTGCGAACAATGGAGAAATAAAAAATGTCAATGCCGCACTTACCCAACCTAGTATTACATATGTTTTTGCATTCTCGTGTGATACAAGCGTTCCTTCATGACTATTATTACTGTTCAGATGAGCTTTATGAAAATCCCGCTCGTCACTTTTGCCATCTGATTCGTAGTGCGATTTATTATCATCTTTATCATAAACTTTATTTTCTCGTCCATAAAAATCCTCGTCCATAGAAACACCTCCGTGTGATTATTATTAGTGATAATAAAACATATATTCAAGTATTATTTTCAAAGGATGAATAAAGGATGAATTTTAGGTTATTTCTTTATAACTTTACATTTTAAAAACAAATGACCAATTTACCTTGCATTAAAATAAAATCCTTACGATTTGTTAACATCAAAAAAATACACATTTTCACCTTTTTAGAAAATTGTGTATTTTTTATAATCAAATATTTAATATTGCTTTTTAAATCATCTTATAAATGCCCTTTATTAATTATTCATTTTGTAATACATCTACTGATTCATCCTTCTTGCACTTAACTTCATTATTACCGTAAATTTTCGACATGGCAGCTATTACAAATAGCCCTAAAAACACATAATAAGTTTCACTATACATAGAATTAAAACAATATATAAGTCTAATTAACACCATTAGCATATATCCAATATTGCTAAGTATACCATATATAGTATAAGTAATGCCTGTAGGAACTCCTACATATTTCATAAACTCTAAAATATAGTCTTTCAAGAAAACGGAACATATTATTATTCCCAAAGAAAAAATAATGCTAGCTACAAAATACAAAATAACAAGTCGTTTTTCCTTTATTAACTTTGCACTATTCTCTATTGCTTTAATTTTGTTCATGACTTTTATTTCAAAGTTCTCTGGAGGCTCTATTTCTTCATCTTCTTCAAGTGCTTTTTTAATACTGTTGTATTGTTGAAACTCAGCACAGCAATTATCACACTTATTTATATGATGAATCAATTGTGCATGCTCCGAATCGCTTAATTCACTATCTAGATATTTCATCATATAATCACAAGATTGCTTACAGTTCATAGAATTCCCTCCTTTCTTTCTTCCGCTAGCCTTTCTCTTAGCATTTTTCTGGCTCTAAAAAGCCTGTTTTTAATTATACTCATCGGCTCATTTAGCACCTGTGTCATCTCTTCATAGGATAATCCATTTTTATGGTACAATATTAATACAATCCTATATTTCTCAGGTAATTTCATCAGTTCATTATTAATTCTTTCACTTAATTCTTGCTTTATATAACTTGATTCGGGAGTGTCTATATCACTAGAAACACCAATAGCATCATCAATAGGCATTGTATCAATTTTTTTCTTTCTGACAACATCTAGACAGTAATTTGTAGCGATCTTAACAGACCAAGTCGAAAACTTATAAGTAGGATCGTATTTATCAAGTGATTTGTATATTTTAATAAACACTTCCTGTGCAATATCATATACTTCTTCTTTATTATTAATAATATTATATATTACATTATATATCAATTTCTTATATCTTGAAACTAGTTCAGAGAATACTTCCTTATCCCCAGAAAGACATCTTTTTATTATAACTATGTCTGGTGTTTCCAATAATATGTCACCTCCCCTTTGTTTTAATAATCAAAATAAACTGATATAATAATACTATACTTTCAAAATGTAAAATGTAAATCTAATTCTTATGGCAATTGGCTATTAATTTCTGCTAACCCCCTAATCTTATTTACGTATTTAAACACATTTTGTCTGATTAGGTATAATACTACTTAGTTACTTTGAAATTCACAAATGACACTAAAAATAGCCTTTACAAAAAGTAGTTTGACATTTATTCTATATTATTATTTGTTTACAAGGAGCTGTGATTTTATGGTAGCAAGAAACATTTCAAAAAACACCATTCTCGCTGTAAACTTGAGCATAGCCGATAATTTTTTAAAACGTTTTATCGGTCTTATGTTTACAAAGGAACTACCTCAAGGAGATGGTCTTCATATTATCCCTTGTAATTCTATCCATATGTGTTTTATGAGTTTTCCCCTTGACGTAATATTTCTAAATGAAAATATGGAAATTGTAAGTATTATAGAAGGTATTAGACCCTGGAAAGTTTCAAAAATAGTATCAAAAGCAAATTCGGTACTAGAACTTCCCGCAGGTACTATCGCAAAAACATCTTCTACTGTCGGAGATAAAATTATCCTTTCAAATCAATAGAAACTAATTATTTCTTTAAACAACAAAAAGGGATCGGACAATATATCCAATCCCTCTTAATATTATTTGCTATTATTCAATAATTTTGTTAACGTTACCTGAACCAACAGTTCTTCCACCTTCACGAATAGCGAACTTTAATCCTTCGTCCATAGCTATCGGAGTGATCAATTTGATTGTCATAGTGATGTGGTCACCAGGCATAACCATTTCAGTACCTGCAGGAAGTTCAACAACTCCTGTAACGTCTGTAGTTCTGAAATAGAATTGTGGTCTGTAATTGTTAAAGAATGGAGTATGTCTTCCGCCTTCTTCTTTAGTCAATACGTAAACCTGTGCTTCAAAATGAGTGTGAGGTTTGATTGATCCAGGTTTTGCAAGAACTTGACCTCTTTCAATTTCATCTCTTTGTATACCTCTTAGAAGAGCACCGATATTATCACCAGCAACTGCTGAATCAAGAAGCTTTCTGAACATTTCTATACCTGTTACAACAGATTTCCTAGGTGCTTCCATCATACCAACGATTTCAACTTCATCGGAAACCTTTATTGTACCTCTTTCAACCCTACCTGTAGCAACAGTTCCACGACCTGTAATTGAGAAAACATCTTCCACAGGCATAAGGAATGGCTTGTCAGTTGCTCTTTCAGGAGTTGGTATATACTCGTCTACTTTTGACATTAAATCCAAGATTGGAGCGTACTCTTTAGCATCTGTAGTTGTAGCTGTGCACTCAAGTGCATCAAGAGCAGAACCTCTAACTATTGGAATATCATCACCTGGGAACTCGTATGAATTTAATAATTCTCTAAGTTCCATTTCAACTAATTCAAGAAGTTCTTCGTCATCAACCATATCACATTTGTTTAAGAAAACAACTATGTATGGAACGCCAACCTGACGAGCCAAAAGGATGTGCTCTCTAGTCTGTGGCATAGGACCATCAGCTGCTGAAACAACAAGTATAGCACCATCCATCTGAGCAGCACCAGTGATCATGTTCTTAACATAGTCAGCGTGACCTGGGCAGTCAACGTGTGCATAGTGTCTGTTATCAGTTTCATATTCAACGTGAGAAGTTGAGATTGTAATACCTCTCTCTTTCTCTTCTGGAGCTTTATCAATTTGGTCATATGCAGAAAAATCAGCCCTTCCAACAAAACTCAACACTTTTGTAATAGCTGCAGTTAATGAAGTCTTACCATGGTCAACGTGACCTATTGTTCCGATATTAACGTGGGGTTTGCTTCTTTCAAATTTTGCCTTTGCCATTATTAATTCTCCTCCTTTTTCAGTAGAAATACTGATTTTTAAATAAATATAATTATTGTTTACAAGGGATATACAGGTCTTGCATATCCCCTGTTTAATGCTGATCTATAGGATAAATAAAAAATGAATTATTTATCGGATCTTCCACTTATAACAGCTTCCTGAATATTTTTAGGAACCTCTTCAAAATGACTTATCTGCATTGTAAATACGCCTCTACCTTGGCTCCTTGAACGCAAAGTTGTTGCGTATCCGAACATTTCAGATAATGGAACATTTGCATTTATAACCTGAACCCCATTGCGTGCTTCCATACCTTCTATTCTACCTCTACGTGAGTTTAAGTCACCCATTACGTCTCCCATATATTCTTCAGGAACTGTAACACTTACTTTCATTATAGGTTCAAGAAGTACAGGATCTGCTTTTTTCATACCATCCTTAAACGCCATGGATCCAGCTATTTTAAACGCCATTTCCGAAGAGTCAACTTCATGATAAGAACCATCATAAAGAGTACACTTTATATCCACAACAGGATATCCGCCTAAAACACCATTGTTCATAGCTTCTTGAATACCTGAATCAATCGGTCCGATGTATTCTTTTGGAATTACACCACCAACGATTTTATTAACAAACTCATAACCTTCTCCTGGCTCTCTTGGCTCTAACTCAATCCAACAGTGACCATACTGACCTCTACCACCTGACTGTCTAACAAATTTACCCTCTGATTTGACAGCCTTTCTGATAGTTTCTTTGTAGGCAACCTGAGGATTACCAACATTTGCTTCAACTTTAAATTCCCTCAACAAACGGTCAACGATAATATCAAGGTGTAATTCACCCATACCTTCGATTATAGTTTGCCCAGTATCAACATCAGTATGCGTTCTGAAAGTTGGATCCTCTTCAGCAAGTTTCGCTAAAGCTATTCCCATTTTTTCTTGTCCAGCTTTTGTCTTAGGTTCAATAGCAACTGAAATAACTGGCTCTGGGAACTCCATGGACTCTAATATAACAGGATTAGCATCATCACATAAGGTGTCCCCAGTGGCAGTATCCTTAAGTCCTACCGCAGCAGCAATATCTCCTGAATAAACTGTAGTGATTTCTTCTCTATGGTTTGCATGCATCTGGAGTATCCTACCGATTCTCTCTCTTTTACCTTTTGTTGCATTTAAAACATAGGAACCAGACTCTAATTTACCTGAGTAAACTCTGAAAAAACATAGTTTACCTACAAATGGGTCAGCCATTATCTTAAATGCCAATGCTGAGAAAGGAGCATTGTCATCAGCTATTCTTTCAACTTCTTCTTCACCATCTAGGGACATACCCTTTATTGCTGGTATATCAAGCGGTGAAGGCATATAATCTATAACAGCATCCAAAAGCTTTTGAACGCCTTTGTTTTTATATGAAGAACCACACATAACAGGTATAATGCTAACATTAATAGTAGCTTTTCTAATACCTCTTTTAATTTCTTCTAGAGTGAGCTCTTCTCCCTCTAGGTATTTCATCATAAGGTCTTCATCTTGTTCAGCAACTGCCTCAATAAGATTGTTTCTATATTCCTCAGCCAATTCCTTCATATCGTCTGGAATTTCTTTCTCTTGAATATCTTTTCCAAGATTATCCATATAGTAATATGCTTTCCTCTCTACGAGGTCAATAATTCCAGCAAAGTTTTCTTCCTTACCTATAGGAAGCTGAAGTGGAACAGCGTTGGCCTGAAGTCTTTCTTTCATCATTCTAATGCAGTTGAAGAAATCTGCTCCCATTATATCCATCTTATTTACATATGCCATACGAGGAACATGATATCTGTCCGCTTGTCTCCAAACTGTCTCTGATTGTGGCTCAACCCCACCTTTAGCACAGAACAAAGTAACTGATCCATCAAGAACACGAAGTGATCTCTCAACTTCAACTGTGAAGTCAACGTGGCCCGGCGTATCTATAATATTTATTCTATTACCTTTCCATTGGGCAGTAGTGGCAGCTGACGTAATTGTTATACCTCTTTCTTGCTCTTGCTCCATCCAGTCCATAGTCGCAGCACCTTCATGGGTCTCACCGATTTTATGAACTTTACCAGTATAAAACAAAATACGCTCAGTGGTTGTTGTCTTACCTGCATCTATATGAGCCATAATTCCAATATTTCTAGTGTTTTCTAAACTAAATTGCCTGGGCATTTCTACCTTCCTTTCAAAACATCACGCTATATAAGCAATGACTTTATACATGTATAAAATTGGAGATTACCATCTATAATGTGCAAAAGCTTTGTTAGCTTCAGCCATTTTATGGGTATCTTCCTTCTTTTTGAAAGCTCCGCCCAAATTGTTAGTCGCATCAAGTATTTCACCAGCAAGTCTCTCTCTCATAGTTCTCTCGCCTCTTTGTCTTGAATAATTAACCAACCATCTTAAGCCTAAAGCTTGTCTTCTCTCTGGTCTAACTTCCATAGGAACTTGGTAAGTTGCACCACCAACTCTTCTTGCCTTTACTTCAAGAACTGGCATAATGTTATTCAACGCCTCTTCGAAAACTTCCAATGGATCTTTACCAGTTTTTTCTTTAATGATATCAAAAGCTTCGTAACAAATTCTTTGAGCAATACCTTTTTTACCATCTATCATTATATTATTGATAAGTTTAGTAACAACCTTATCATTATAAATAGGATCTGGTAATACATCTCTTTTTGCTATATAACCTTTTCTTGGCACCTTTCTTCCCTCCTTCTTATGATATATATATATCATCGGTACTCGCGGACATGGTATTTTACCTGCCCGTCGTCAGTGCTGTGTACTTGCCAATATAGTATATATAAAACAACGTACTAAGCACCTAATTTTTTATTTACCATACATCGCGCAAAGCACGTCATATGATCTTACTTGCTTGCTGCACCTGCTTTTGGTTTCTTTGCACCATATTTGGATCTTCCCTGCATTCTCTTTGCAACACCTGCAGTATCAAGTGTTCCACGAACAATATGGTATCTAACCCCTGGTAAATCTTTAACCCTTCCTCCTCTTATAAGAACAACACTATGTTCCTGAAGATTGTGGCCTATACCTGGAATATAAGCAGATACTTCAATACCATTAGTTAAACGTACCCTTGCAACCTTTCTCAATGCTGAGTTAGGCTTTTTAGGTGTTGTTGTCTTAACTACGGTACATACTCCTCTCTTTTGAGGGCAGTTTAGATTGGTAGACTTTTTCCGCAAAGAATTAAATCCTTTTTGCAGTGCAGGAGAATCTGAATACTTTTCAATAGTATGTCTCCCTTTTCTAACTAACTGGTTAAACGTTGGCATTTTTTTCACCTCCTTTTACGTAATATGTAATATAAAAAATCTTAGAGACTTTTGGCCCCATTGATTTTTGGACATTTGCTTTAAGTATGTCGTGTTATTCAAGTATACATGCTACTGCAGCTCCAACATCTATATTGCAAGCCTTACCTAAAAACTTCATTGTATCTACATATTTGAGTAGAATATTGCCTTTTTTACACAACTCAACAACCTTACCCACTACTCGCTCATCTGCATCTTTTGCAATATAAACAATCTTAACTGAGCCTTTTTCAATTGCCTTAATTGTCTGCTTAATACCTACTACCTTATTTCCTTCTCTTAAGCTTTCAACCAACTCTTTCCCTCCTTACCAGTAAGGAACGATTATTATCAAGCTCTTACTTCGAATAACGAGAATTTAAGTAATGCAATAAATACGATAAAATAACCTATTTTATTATTCTAATCAGACCTTGATAAAAACTAAATTCTTAGTAAAACTATACAATTAACTATTATAAGCATTTATTTGTGATAAATACAAAATTCACAATTTTACATACTGCAATATTTTATCACCGAAGTTCTTATTTTGTCAAGAGATATAGAAAAAAAGATAAAAGGACATGTAATAAAATCTCGTACTTTTAACTGTACGAGATTTTATTAAAAGAATAAGAATTCATTTATCATTCAGTCACTGTACTAATACTTATATCCTTATACCTACTCATACCAGTTCCTGCCGGAATAAGCTTACCTATGATAACATTCTCCTTAAGACCTACTAACGGATCTATCTTTCCTTTTATAGCTGCTTCGGTTAACACCCTTGTTGTCTCTTGGAAAGATGCCGCCGACAGGAAGGATTCGGTAGCAAGAGATGCCTTTGTTATTCCTAATAATGCACGCTTGCCTTCTGCAGGTCTCTTGCCTTCTGCTACTGCTTTCGCATTCTCTTCTTCGAAATCGAATACATCTACAAGTCCACCAGGTAAAAGGTTCGTATCACCACAATCATCTATCTTAACCTTCCTTAACATTTGCCTTACAATAACCTCAATGTGCTTATCGTTGATATCAACACCCTGAAGTCTATAAACTCTTTGCACTTCATGAAGCAAATATGCCTGAACGCCGTTTATACCTTTGATCTTTAATATGTCATGAGGGTTTACAGAACCTTCCGTAAGCTCGTCACCAGCTTCCACAAGATCTCCATCCATTACTTTAATTCTAGAACCGTAAGGTATTAGGTAATTCTTTGATTCACCCTCATTAGTTGTGATAACAACTTCTCTCTTTTTCTTTGATTCGACTAGCTTGACAGTACCGTTTATTTCAGAAATAATTGCCAGCCCCTTAGGCTTTCTTGCTTCAAAAAGTTCCTCAACACGAGGCAAACCTTGGGTTATGTCATCACCTGCAACACCACCGGTATGGAATGTTCTCATTGTAAGCTGGGTTCCAGGCTCACCTATAGATTGTGCTGCTATGATACCAACAGCTTCACCTACATTACATTCTTCACCTGTTGCAAGATTGGCACCATAACACTTAGCACAAACTCCGTATTCGGAATGACAAGTCAATACTGATCTTATCTTAACTTTTTTCATACCACTCTTTACAATTTCGGTAGCATCTTTTTCAGTTATCATTCTATCTGCAGGTACCAATATTTCGCCAGTTTCAGGATGTATAATGTTACCTGCGGGATATCTTCCGATTAATCTTTCTTCAAGCCTTTCTATTACTTCATTACCATCCTTAACATCTCCAATTTCTATGCCTTTTCTTGTTCCACAATCGTTTTCTCTGACAATTACATCCTGACTGACGTCAACAAGACGTCTTGTCAAATATCCAGAGTCAGCTGTTCTTAAAGCTGTATCCGCAAGCCCTTTTCTCGCACCGTGAGTTGATATAAAGAACTCCATAACATTCAGTCCTTCACGGAAATTAGCCTTTATTGGAACCTCAATGGTCTTACCAGATGTATCGGCCATAAGTCCCCTCATACCAGCAAGCTGTTTTATTTGGTTTATGTTACCCCTTGCTCCTGACTGTGACATCATGTATACAGGATTAAATCTGTCAAGGTTGCTTATAAGTGCCTGTGTAATTATTTCAGAAGCCTCATTCCAACATGCGATAACGGAGTTGTACCTTTCTTCATCGGATATAAGACCCCTCTTATATTGCTTTAAGATATTCTCAATCTTATCTTCAGTTTCTTTGATATACTTTGCCTTAACTTCAGGAATAACCATATCGGATACCCCTATTGTTATAGCACCTTTTGTTGAATACTCAAAACCCTTTGCCTTAATTGAATCAAGTAATTTTGCAGTTTCAGTTATACCATGAACTCTTATACTTCTTTCAATTATTTTTCTAAGTTCACTTTTTCCTACTAAGAAATCTATTTCTAAATCACATATCTTATCAGGATCTGTTCTATCCACAAATCCAAGATCCTGTGGAATATCTTCGTTAAACAACAATCTACCTACAGTAGTCTCAATAAGTTTTGATATTTCTTCTCCGTCAAGGTTTTTCTTCATTCTCACTTTTATTTTTGTATGGAGCGTTATATCTCCACATTCATAGGCCATAACAGCTTCATTAATACTTACGAATACCTTGCCTTCACCTTTTGCTCCCTCTTTAACTATGGTCATATAATAACTTCCTAAAACCATGTCCTGAGTTGGAACCGCAACTGGTTTTCCATCCTGTGGCTTTAAAAGGTTATTTGCAGAAAGCATTAAGAACCTAGCCTCAGCTTGTGCCTCGGCTGATAATGGCACGTGAACAGCCATTTGGTCTCCGTCAAAGTCAGCGTTATATGCTGTACAAACCAATGGATGAAGCTTAAGTGCTCTCCCCTCTACTAATACAGGTTCAAAAGCTTGAATACCAAGTCTATGAAGAGTTGGTGCACGGTTCAGAAGTACTGGATGTTCTTTTATAACTTCCTCTAATACATCCCAAACTTCAGTTTTTACCCTTTCAACCATTCTCTTAGCACTCTTAATATTGTGAGCAAGCCCATCATTTACAAGTTTCTTCATAACGAAAGGTTTGAACAATTCCAGAGCCATCTCTTTAGGTAATCCACATTGATATATTTTAAGCTCCGGTCCTACAACAATAACAGAACGTCCGGAATAGTCAACACGTTTACCAAGAAGGTTCTGTCTAAAGCGTCCTTGTTTACCTTTAAGCATATCTGAAAGAGATTTTAACGGTCTGTTTCCAGGACCAGTTACCGGTCTTCCTCTTCTTCCGTTGTCTATCAAAGCATCAACAGCTTCTTGGAGCATTCTCTTTTCATTTCTTACAATAATATCAGGAGCACCCAGATCTAATAGCCTCTTGAGCCTGTTATTTCTATTGATAACTCTTCTATATAAGTCATTCAGGTCTGAAGTCGCAAACCTACCACCGTCTAACTGTACCATCGGTCTTAATTCTGGTGGAATTACTGGTATAACATCTAAAATCATCCATTCTGGGCTATTGGAAGATTGTTTGAATGCCTCAACAACTTCTAGCCTTTTAATTGTCCTTACTCTTTTTTGTCCTGTACTATCAGAAAGATCTGCTCTTAACTCCCTTGATTGTGCTTCAAGGTCAATTTCAGCAAGAAGCTCTCTTATTGCTTCTGCACCCATTCCTGCTTTAAAATTATGTCCAAACTTTTCAACGCTATCTCTATATTCTTTCTCAGACAGAATCTGTTTTTTTGAAAGTGGAGTTTGACCTGGATCAATTACAACATAAGATGCAAAATATAAAACCTTTTCAAGTGCCCTCGGTGACATATCCAAAAGTAAACCCATTCTACTAGGAATACCTTTAAAATACCATATATGGGATACTGGGGCAGCAAGTTCAATGTGCCCCATTCTTTCTCTTCTAACTTTCGACCGAGTTACTTCAACTCCACATCGGTCACAAACAATACCCTTATATCTTATCCTCTTATATTTACCGCAATGACACTCCCAGTCTTTCTGGGGACCAAATATTCTCTCACAAAAAAGTCCGTCTCTTTCTGGCTTTAATGTCCTATAATTTATTGTCTCTGGCTTTTTCACTTCACCTTTAGACCATTCCCTAATCTTCTCTGGAGAAGATAAACCAATTTTCATTGAATCAAAATTATTAAGTTCAAACACGGCCATTTCTCCCTTCGTTAAAATTCATCATCATCTTCGAAATCTTCGCTCAAATCTTCATCAACAAAGAGGTCTTCATCAAGAGTGCTCTCATCAAGATTCTCCTCGTGAACCACATCACTTATGTCTGATAACTCAAAATCATCTACGTCTAAATCATCCTGCAAGGTGTCTTCAGCAACTTCCTCAAATTCCTTTACAGGATTCTCATCTTCACGTCCTTCAATATTTACATTAAGTTCTTCAAGGTCATCTTCAACAGATTCCTTAATAGCAATCTCTTCCTGTTCTTCAGAGTAAACCTTAACATCAAGACACAAACTCTGCAATTCTTTTATCAAAACCTTGAATGATTCCGGTATTCCGGGTTCTGGAACATTCTCGCCCTTAACAATAGCTTCATAGGTCTTTACCCTACCTACAACGTCATCCGACTTAACTGTAAGTATTTCCTGAAGTGTGTAGGCAGCACCGTAAGCTTCAAGAGCCCAAACTTCCATCTCTCCAAACCTCTGTCCACCAAACTGTGCCTTACCTCCAAGTGGCTGTTGAGTAACAAGGGAATATGGTCCGGTTGAACGAGCGTGTATTTTATCATCAACAAGGTGGGCAAGTTTCAATATATACATGTACCCTACCGTTACCCTGTTTTCAAAAGGTAATCCCGTTCTTCCGTCATATAAAACCGACTTACCGTCTTCAGATATTCCAGCTTTTATTAGCGTATCCATTATATCCTGTTCTGTTGCTCCGTCGAAAACCGGAGTGGCAATTTTCCATCCAAGAGCCTTTGCAGCAAAACCAAGATGGACCTCCAATACCTGACCTATATTCATACGAGAAGGAACGCCAAGTGGGTTAAGTACTATTTGAAGCGGCGTACCATCCGGAAGGAAAGGCATATCCTCTTCTGGAAGTATTCTTGAAATAACCCCCTTATTTCCGTGTCTTCCTGCCATCTTATCTCCAACAGATATTTTTCTTTTCTGTGCTATATATACTCTAACAAGTTGATTTACTCCTGGTGAGAGTTCATCTCCATTTTCTCTTGTAAACACTTTTACATCTACAATTATACCCGATTCACCATGGGGAACACGAAGGGAAGTATCTCTAACTTCTCTCGCCTTTTCACCGAAGATTGCCCTTAACAATCTTTCTTCAGCTGTCAACTCTGTCTCTCCCTTTGGTGTTACTTTTCCCACGAGAATATCGCCTGATCTTACTTCAGCACCAATTCTGATAATTCCTCTCTCATCTAAGTCTTTAAGAGAATCTTCACTGACATTAGGAATTTCTCTTGTTATTTCTTCTGGTCCTAATTTTGTATCTCTTGATTCTGCTTCATATTCTTCTATGTGTATAGATGTAAATACGTCTTCTTTAACGAGCTTCTCACTTATCAAAATAGCATCCTCGTAGTTGTAACCCTCCCAAGTCATAAAACCGATGAGAACGTTTCTTCCTAAAGCTATTTCACCTTTGTCCGTAGATGGTCCGTCAGCGATTACATCGCCTTTTTCAACTTCCTCACCTTTTTTGACAATAGGTTTCTGATTAATACAAGTTCCCTGATTAGATCTCAAGTATTTCAATAATTTATATATATCTCTTTTTCCTTCTTTAGTCCTTATAACAATTTCATTAGCTGCTACTTTTTCCACTACACCGGAGTTCTTTGCCAATACACAAACTCCTGAATCCCTTGCTGCCTTATACTCTATTCCGGTTCCTACTATAGGTGAATCTGTTCTAATAAGCGGAACAGCCTGACGTTGCATGTTCGCACCCATAAGTGCACGATTGGCATCATCATTTTCAAGAAACGGAATCATAGATGTAGCTACAGATACAATCTGCTTTGGCGAAACGTCCATAAAGTCCACTTTTGTAGGTTCAACCTCAAGGAATTCTTCTCTTAATCTACATATTACCTTTTTATCAAGAAATCTTCCTTCCTCATCAAGAGGTTCATTTGCCTGAGCTATGATATAGTCATCCTCTTCGTCAGCAGTAAGATATACTATCTCGTCTGTTACTTTTATGGTTTCCTTATCTACCTTTCTATAAGGTGCTTCAATAAAACCATACTCATTAACCCTAGCAAAAGTACTCAAAGAACCTATAAGACCTATATTCGGTCCTTCAGGGGTCTCTATTGGACACATACGTCCATAGTGAGAGTGGTGAACGTCACGGACTTCGAAGCCCGCTCTTTCTCTGCTAAGTCCTCCCGGTCCTAATGCACTCAATCTTCTTTTATGTGTAAGCTCTGCAAGAGGGTTGGTTTGATCCATAAACTGAGACAACTGGCTACTTCCAAAAAACTCTTTTATCGCAGCAACTACTGGTCTAATATTTATAAGAGCTTGAGGAGTAACTATGTCAATATCCTGAATGGTCATTCTTTCTCTTACTACCCTCTCCATTCTTGCAAGACCTATTCTAAATTGGTTTTGCAAAAGTTCTCCCACTGATCGAAGTCTTCTGTTTCCCAAATGGTCTATATCGTCAACTTGACCAACTCCATAACTTAAGGTGATTATATAGTTAATTGAAGCAAGAATATCTTCAACGGTTATATACTTCGGAATCAATTCATCTATCTTTTCTTTTATGACTTTCTTAAGTTCTTCAACATCACTATCTTTATTTTCTTCAAGAATAGTTTTTAGCACACTGAGCTTGACTCTTTCGTTAAAACCTATTTCTTTAGGATCAAAATCCACATAGCTCGAAAGGTCAACCATATCATTTCCTAAAACCTTAACCTTTTTGCCTTCAATACTTAGATATACAGAATTAATTCCAGAATTCTGAATTGTTTCCGCAAGCTCCCTACTTATTTTCTCTCCCTCGGCTACTAATACTTCTCCAGTTTGGGGATCAACTATATTTTCAGCAGAAACAAAGCCACTAATTCTAGAAGCAATAGAAAGCTTTTTATTAAATTTAAACCTACCGAATTTAGCTAAATCATATCTCTTCGGATCAAAAAACAAGCTAGATAAAAGAGTTCGTGCACTTTCAACAGTAGGTGGCTCACCCGGTCTCAATCTTTTGTAAATTTCAAGTAAACCCTCGTCTTCTGTCTTCGCACTATCTTTCTGTACTGTCGCAATAATTCTTTCATCCTCGCCTAACAGCTCAGTTATTTCAAGGTCAGTGCCATATCCTAATGCTCTAATTAAAACTGTAATTGGAAGCTTCCTAGTTCTATCAATTCTTACAGATATAACATCATTTGAGTCTGTTTCATACTCAAGCCATGCACCTCTGTTTGGAATAACAGTATTTGAATACAACTGCTTTCCTGTTTTATCGAATTTCATAGAATAGTAGATTCCTGGTGACCTTACCAATTGGCTTACTATAACCCTCTCCGCTCCGTTGATTATAAATGTACCATTTTCAGTCATGAGAGGAAAATCGCCCATAAATATTTCCTGTTCCTTGACTTCTCCAGTCTCCTTATTAATCAGACGCACTTTTCCCTTTAATGGAGCAGAATAAGTCGCATCTCTTTCCTTACACTCTTCAACAGTGTATTTTGGATTGTCGTCAATAGAATAATCTACAAAATCTAGAATCAAATTTCCGGTATAGTCAGTGATAGGCGAAACATCTCTAAATACTTCTCTTAATCCATCCTCAAGAAATTGAATGTAGGAATTTCTCTGGATTTCAATAAGATTTGGCATATCAATGACTTCGTCAATCTTAGAATAACTCATTCTTACGTTTCTTCCCAATCGCACGGGATGTACCATCAAAAATCACCTCATAATATTAGACTTTTGCAACGGTGCTTTTTACGCACAAAAAATTATTCAATACATACAGCCCTTTATTACTTCTCTTTCTATTGAAAGAGATAAAATCACAAGAACTTAGTGCTAAAAAAGCTCTCACGACTTTAAAGGAAATTATGTATCTTACTTAACATAAATAAAAAACAATAAATTAAAACCGTCCTTTTACTAAATTTATAAATTAACACAAAGCCTTTTAAAGCTCTGTGGTATTGAATATTTTGTCAATATTGTTTAACATTACTTTCTTAACATAAAACCCATTAATGCTAAAATCAATTGAAGCTTTCGTTGTGATATGTATTATAATATAATCCTACTACAAGACTAGTATATTTTTTTGTTTTGTACATATACTAATCCATATATAAAAAACAGCTTGAACATTAATTTATTATTAACAAATATTGTCTCGTTTATTCAATTATGCTACAATTAAATAACTATTAATAAAAACATTGTAAAAAACATCTATTTTTCTAAGCAAATTTTGGTACTTCGGACTGAAATTATAACGCAGTTTATAATTCTAACATATAAGTTTCAACTTGTCAACACAAGTAATATACTTTACATTTATGCTATAATTTTACATTTTTCTCATGTAATATTTCTTAATCATCTTTAATTGTTTTATTAGATATACTAAAAAGACCCCTCAGCGAGGAGCCTTTTATAGTCAGAAATTTACTAATTAAAAGTCCTAAAATAAATTGGAAACAAACATCCTATAAATTTGTTAGACTAAATTACTTAACTTCTACAGTTGCACCAACTTCTTTGAATTTAGCTACCATAGCATCTGCATCAGCTTTTGCTACATTTTCTTTTATTGTCTTAGGAGCTCCGTCAACTAGATCTTTTGCTTCCTTCAATCCAAGACCAGTTACTTCTCTAACAACTTTGATAACTTTAATCTTCTCTGCTCCTGCATCTTTCAATACTACATCAAACTCAGTTTTTTCTTCTGCTGCTGCAGCTCCGCCAGCTGCTGGAGCTGCTGCTACTGCTACTGGAGCTGCTGCAGATACACCAAATTCTTCTTCTAAAGCTTTTACCAATTCTGATAATTCTAATACTGTAAATGCTTTTACCTCTTCAATTAATTTTGTAACTTTTTCACTAGCCATTTTTATATACCTCCGTTAATAAATTTTATTTTTTAATATTTGTGGAAAAGATCTTTTGTCTATCCCTTAAGCATTTGCCTGTTTTTCAGCAATAGCATTCAAAGCTACTACCAAACCTCTTATGTTTCCATTTAATACATTTACGAAACCAGTAATTGGAGCTTTCATGCTGCCCAAAGCTTTTGCAAGCATTTCCTCTTTTGGTGGCAATGCTGCTAATGCTTTAATTGAACTCTCGTCGAAAATCTTACCTTCAACAACACCAGCTTTAATTTGAAGTTTTTCATACTTTTTAGAGTATTCAGCTAAAATCTTCGCAGGAGCTACAACATCATCGTTACTGATTGCCATAGATGTAGGTCCATTAAAATGAGGTGCGAGCTCACTTAGTCCGTTTTCGTCTGCTGCAAGTTTAGTTAAAGTATTTTTTACAACACCATAATCAACTCCAGCTTTTCTCAAAGCGTTTCTAAGCTCTGTATCCTGTTCAACTGTGAGTCCTCTATAATCAGCAAAAACTATAGTTTTTGCGTTTTTGATTTTTTCGGATAACTCACTAACTATATTCTTCTTTTTTGCAAGAATCTTTTCACTTGGCACTTTTAAGTCCACCTCCTTAAATCTTAATAATACATAATGAATATAAAAAACCCCTCAAATGCACACAAACATAGAGGGGTAACTGTCAAAGTTATAACTCACCTCGGTAGGCAGATTATACAAAAATCAATTACTACTTGCTTTATCAAGTAACCTACTGTCTATGGCAATTCGATATTTAATTTACAAAGGTTATATTATAACATTATTTATAATTTGTAAAGACCTTTTTTTAAATAAAACTGTTACAACATATTTCCAAACCAATCCTACTCGGTTACTTTTTGTGGATTAACCTTAATACCAGGTCCCATTGTTGATGATACAACAACACTCTTTAGGTATTGACCTTTTGCAGCAGTTGGTTTTGCCTTTATTATAGCTCCTAACAATGTTTGGAAGTTGTCAAGAAGCTTCTCTGCACCAAAAGATGCTTTTCCGATAGGACAGTGAATAATGTTTGTCTTATCTAATCTGTACTCTATTTTACCTGCTTTGATATCTGCAATAGCTTTTTCTACGTCCATCGTAACAGTACCTGCTTTTGGATTTGGCATAAGTCCTTTTGGTCCAAGCACTTTACCAAGTCTACCAACTACGCCCATCATATCAGGAGTCGCAACAACTACATCAAATTCAAACCAGTTTTCGTTTTGTATTTTTGTAACCATATCTTCTGCACCAACATAATCTGCTCCGCCCTGTTCAGCTTCCTTTGCCTTCTCGCCTTTAGCGAAAACCAATACACGTACTTTTTTACCTGTTCCGTGAGGAAGTACAACAGCACCCCTAACCTGCTGATCAGCATGTCTTGAGTCAACCCCAAGTCTGATATGTGCTTCAACAGTCTCATCAAACTTTGCTTTAGCAGTTTTTTGAGCCAGTTCTAATGCTTCTGACGGATCATACAACTTCAATTTATCAACAAGCTTAGCACTGTCTTGATATTTTTTACCTCTTTTCATGATTTTCATCTCCTTTGTGGTAATAAAACCTGCGGGACATCTAGCCCCTCCGTTTTTGACTCTTTCACTTCGTTCGAAAGAGTCGAAATAATTTCGGAAACCTTAAGTTCCCTCCCACTTTACTCTTTGAAATGACTTAAAATTTGTCACACAATAACGAAGTAGTCTTTCGTTGTTTTTTTTTTGTTTAGCCTTCAACAACTATTCCCATACTTCTAGCAGTTCCTGCTATCATGCTCATAGCCGCCTCGACTGATGCAGCATTTAAGTCTGGCATCTTTAATTCTGCGATTTTTCTGACTTCATCTTTTGAAATCTTTGCAACCTTGTCTCTGTTAGGTTTACCGGAACCGCTTTCTATTTTACATGCCTTCTTCAATAAAACTGAAGCCGGCGGTGTTTTTGTAATGAATGAAAAAGACCTGTCCGCATATACTGTAATAACAACAGGAATAATTAACCCTGCATCCTTTGCAGTCTTTTCGTTAAATTCTTTACAAAATCCCATTATGTTTACGCCATGTTGTCCTAAAGCTGGTCCAACCGGTGGAGCCGGAGTTGCCTTCCCCGCAGGAATTTGAAGTTTTACATAGCCAGCAATTTTCTTAGCCATAATATCCACCTCCCAAATTTACTCGTAAAAACCCACCCTTAATACATATCAAGAGCGGTCTCTACACCTTTTACTTGACATATATCGCAGCATTAACTACGACATAAGAGGAACTATATCTCCTCAAGAGAGTCTTATACCTCTTATTTTCTAAAACCCTTCTAAAAAGTCTCTAAGCTACTTTTTAAAGAAACATAGTATATATAACAAATAGAAATACGTATAAAAGTAATCTCTATTATTTATATCTTCTGAATCTGGAATAGTTCCAATTCAACTGGAGTTTCTCTACCAAACATGGATACGGAAACTCTAACTTTTTTCTTTTCGTAGTTTATCTCCTCGACTATTCCTATGAAGCTTTCCAAAGGACCGGTAGCAACTCTTACATTATCACCAACTTCATAGTCAAGAACAGGCATAAATTCCTCAACACCCATTACCCTAACTTCTTCATCAGATAAAGGAACAGGCTTTGATCCAGGTCCAACAAATCCAGTCACACCTCTAGTATTTCTGACTACATACCATGACTCGTCAGTCATTATCATCTTAACAAGAACATAACCCGGGAATACTTTTTTAAGAGTCGCCTTTTTCTTCCCATCTTTAATTTCAATCTGCTCTTCCATTGGAACAACTATGTCCAATATATACTCTTGCATGCTCCTGTTTTCAACGATTTTTTCAAGGTTAGCCTTAACTTTGTTTTCATACCCGGAATAAGTATGAACAACATACCATTTTGCACCTTCCGGTGTATCATCTACTTGCATAAAGCCACTAGCCCTCCTTTAAGTAAGATCGCATACCTCTTAAGCTGTCTACTCATTATATTTTGAACACCAAATTTCTTAATTGTCCAAAACCAGCGTCAGCTAACCATATAATTGCTCCTATTATAAAACAAGCAATTAAAACTGTTATCGTATTCTTCACAACTTGAACACGAGTAGGCCACACAACCTTTTTAAGTTCACTAATAATGTCCTTAAAAAACTTGCTGAATTTATTGCTAGTAGTAGCAAGTTTTGAGCTTTTCACCTCTTCAGCCATATAAACACATCTCCATTTTCGTATTTTTAGCCTTATTACGAATCATAAAAAACTATTTTGTTTCCTTATGACCAGTATGCTTGCGGCAAAATCTACAGTATTTTCTCATTTCGAGTCTATCGGGATCATTCTTCTTGTTCTTCATTGAGTCATAATTTCTTTGCTTGCATTCGCTACATGCTAATGTAATTTTTACTCTCATCTTTCACACCTCCACATACATAACGTATATATCAAAAATATTATTTCGACATAAAAAAAAAACTTACAGAAAGAAACAACCACTAATTTAACACATTTATCTATAAAAGTCAAGGTGTTTAGTAAATATTTCTGTGTTTATCTTCCTAATGCTTAATAACATAAAACGAGGGGGCTTAATGCCCCAAAGTTTTATTCTTCAATCAAATCACTTATAGCTGCCCCTGGAGGAACTATTGGAAAAACCTTGTCATCTCTGTCTATTTCAAAATTAATAACTACAGGCGTATCCTTTGAAGCTAGGGCTTTTTTTAAAGCACCGTCTACTTCTTCTGGTGTTTTAACATCTATGCCAATTGCACCATAAGCTTCAGCGAGTGCAACGAAATTTGTGCCCCTATCAATGGTTGTTGCAGAATACCTGCTGTCATAAAAAAGATTTTGCCACTGTCTTACCATTCCTAGCACATGGTTATTAAATATTGCTATAATTATAGGAAGTTTATACTCCACTGCTGTAGCTATCTCATTACAATTCATTCTAAAGCTACCGTCACCTGCAATATTTATAACTTTTTTGTCCCGTCTACCAATTTGTGCTCCTATGCAAGCACCGAGACCGTATCCCATAGTACCTAATCCACCCGACGATAGGAACTGTCTAGGTGACTTGTACTTATAAAATTGTGCCGCCCATATTTGATGTTGACCTACTTCTGTTGTGATTATTGCATCACCTTTTGTGAGTTGGTATAATCTTTCCAATATATAATTAGGTCTCAATACATTGTCCTTCGGAAACTTTAACGGATACATTTTCTTCCATTTATCAATTTTGTTTTTCCAATCGGATTTTTCCACTTTTTCAATTTTGCCATTTAAAAGCTTTAGTATCTTCTTAATATTCCCTACAAGAGGATAATTTACAACTATATTTTTCCCAATTTCAGCAGGATCTATATCAATATGCATTATTTTAGCTTCTGGAGCAAATTTCCTAACATCACTAATAACCCTATCACTAAATCTTGCTCCGATAGCTATAAAGAGATCAGCCTCTGACACTGCCATATTAGTAGTTTTGGTACCATGCATTCCAACCATACCGGTAAACAGCTCATGGGTTCCGGGAAAGGTTCCCATTCCCATTAACGTAGTTGTTACAGGTATTAATGCTTTATTCGCAAGCTCTAAAACTTCCTCGTTTGCACCTGCTATGGATACACCTCCGCCCGAAAGAATTATGGGCCTTTTAGCCTTATTAATGATGTCCGCCGCCACATCTATTTCATCAACGGTAACCCCTAAACTTTTCTCCTTCGGTTCCTTAGGCTTTTTAGGCACATATTCCGTTACTGCTGCTGTTACATCCTTACAAATATCAATTAATACAGGCCCAGGACGACCTTCTTTAGCTATAACGAAAGCTTCTCTAATAATATCCGCGAGTTTATTTACATCCTTCACAATATAGTTGTGCTTAGTTATAGGTATTGTAATACCTGTTATATCAACTTCCTGAAAAGAATCTTTTCCTAGTAGTGAGGTAGCTACTTGACCCGTAATGGCGACCATAGGTACTGAATCCATATAAGCTGTAGCTATCCCTGTAACAAGATTTGTGGCTCCAGGCCCAGATGTTGCGATACAAACTCCTACTTTACCGGTAGCTCTAGCATAGCCATCAGCAGCATGAGAGGCTCCCTGTTCGTGGGATGTCAGAATATGTTTTATATCATCCTTAGCCTTATACAAAGCGTCATATATATTCAAAACAGCACCACCGGGAAATCCAAAAATAGTGTCTACACCTTGCTCTTTAAGACATTCCACCAAAATTTGTGCACCAGTAATTTTCATTTGTTCCACCTCCCTAATTTCCCTTTAAAACTGCCCCTGTACTTGCAGAAGTAACAAGCTTCGCATATCTTCCAAGATATCCTTTCGTTATCTTAGGTTTAGGAGCTACCCACTCTTTTTTCCTTTGCATAAGTTCTTCGTCAGAAACTTCCATTACAAGTTTACCTTTTGGTATGTCAATGTTAATAATATCTCCCTCTTTTACTAAGGCTATGTTTCCACCCTCCATAGCTTCTGGTGAAACATGTCCAATGGAGGCTCCTCTTGTAGCTCCAGAAAAACGTCCATCAGTTATTAATGCAACATCCTTGTCTAGTCCCATCCCCGCTATAGCAGAAGTAGGCGAAAGCATTTCCCTCATACCCGGTCCACCCTTAGGACCTTCATACCTTATAATAACAACATCTCCCTTTTGTATTCTGCCATTATATATTGCATCTATAACCTCTTCTTCTGAATCGAATACCCTTGCAGGTCCTTTATGAACAAGCATCTCCTGAGCAACGGCAGAACGCTTCACAACCGCACCATCGGGAGCCAAGTTACCTCTTAATACTGCAATACCTCCTGTAGTGCTATAGGGATTTTCTATATCTCTTATAACATCATTGTCAATAACTTTTGCCTTGCTTATATTTTCCCCTACAGTTTTACCTGTAACCGTAATCAAATCAAGATTCAATAATTCCTTTTTAGAAAGTTCCTTCATTACAGCCTGAACTCCTCCTGCGGCATATAAATCTTGGATGTGATGGTGTCCAGCAGGTGCAAGCTTACAAAGATTCGGAACTCTACCACTTATTTCGTTTACTATATCAAGGTTTATTTCAACACCTGCCTCATTAGCAATAGCAGGAAGGTGAAGAATTGAATTGGTTGAACATCCTAATGCCATATCAACAGTTAAAGCATTTTCAAAAGCCTTAGGCGTTAAAATATCCGATGGCTTTATATCCTTTTCCACAAGCTCCATTACCCTCATTCCCGCTGTTTTAGCTAGTCTTATACGTTCAGCATATACTGCTGGTATAGTACCATTACCCGGCAAGCCCATTCCTAAAACTTCTGTCAAACAGTTCATAGAATTTGCAGTAAACATACCGGAACAAGAACCACATCCTGGACAAGAATAATCCTCATACTCATATACCTCTTCTTCGGTCATTTTGCCAGCTTTATATGCTCCCACAGCCTCAAAAGTACTGTTCAAATCCAAATGAACTCCGTTTCTCTTTAGCGAAAGCATTGCACCACCACTAACAACAACAGAAGGAACATTTATCCTTGCAGCTGCCATAAGCATTCCCGGAACTATCTTGTCACAATTAGGTATGAATACCATACCGTCAAAGCTATGAGCTAAACCCATTGCTTCACAGGAATCAGCTATAAGTTCTCTTGTTGCTAAGGAATATTTCATGCCTACATGCCCCATGGCAATACCATCACATACTCCTATTGCACCAAACTCAACGGGAGTACCTCCAGCCATCCTTATACCTGCTTTAACAGCTTCTGTTATCGTATCTAGATGTATATGTCCAGGAACTATCTCACTTTTTGAATTTACTACACCTATTAAAGGTCTTCTTATCTCTTCATCAGTATAACCCATTGCTTTAAAAAGTGCTCTATGAGGGGTCTTCTCAATGCCCTTCTTCACTATATCACTTCTCATAATTCTCTCCTCGCTTTCAATTTCGTTATATATATACTAATATTGCATAAATTTCTTAAATAACTAATAATAAGAACAATCAAAGTTGTGCTTATAATAATAGCCGGGTCAGCCCGGCTATTACTTTTTCAAATTAATTTTACTACTATTGAGGTTATAATGTCCAGTGTTTTAATAAAAAAGCACAATACATTAATTAATTATAATATAAAAACAAATTTCATTAATGTATTTTAGATTATTTTACCTTTAGAAAACATCCAATCCATTATCAAATTGTTTTGATAGAAAAATTTTGCAATAGCCGAAGTCTCAACAGCTTCAAAAAAACCTTTAAATACCGGTGCTGAAACAAACAACATTAAGAAGGCAAATATTATATAGACCGTTAATAGTCCTTCAATAGCTCCAAATGCAAAACCACCAATCTTATCCATCTGTTTAAATACAGGTAATTTGGCAATACCCTGTAAAATAAACCTTAAGAATATTAACCCTATTCTTATTGCTATGTATAATAGCAGCAAACTAAGTATATCAATAACAACATGGGTCAACACATCACTTATCTTATCCATAATGGCTGACAAGTCCAAAAGTCCTACTATATTCTCTTTTGCCAACTGCCCCTTTATCGCTTCCTTTAAAAAATTCGGTATCTTAAGACCATCCACTACCGAACCAGCTGCTGCTTGAGCACCATTATTCACAATACCAGCCTGAGCATCCTTCTGAAGCAATAAATTTTTCAATATTCCTGACTTAATATTGGTAAATATGGATGTCTTATCGATGATATTTGAGAGCAAAGGATAAAACTTAACGGATAATGCTGATGCAACAAAGAATGAAACAAGCTTAAAAACAGAAAAAACAAATCCATTTTTAATACCAATGAAGCCAAAAAAGACAATAATTGCAACTACTAATAAATCACTCCAATTCATAATGACCTCCCTTTATTTCATCTTAATAACTAAAAACTTATCTTTACAAATAGCCAATACCTCACGTCTGCTTATAAAAAAAACTTCCTTTATATCTTCGCTTGAACTATACTCTGCAAGCAATTCTCCGCCTAGATCGATAAAACGAAGCTTATTTCCCGAGTTAACAGCGATAATATCATCGTAGGAGTTAATATTTCTCACTTCCCCCTTAAGGTTATACTCAGATATCTTTTGTCCCTCTGTATCGTAAACCCATATTCTTGATGAACCGCTTTCAAATATCCCTGTCGTTTCTTCCGGATTTGCAGCTACTACTGCATACTTCCCGTCGCTAATACAAGAGCTGAATATTTTCCCTTTTACACTCTGATGTAATTTTTCATTGAAATCCTTGTCCAAAATCATGAACATCGAATCCCCCACAACAAGTAAACTATCGTTTTCCATAAACCATATAGAAGGAAACACGGTATTTTCTTTAATTATTTTGTTATCTAACATCTTACCGTTTAAATCAGTAAATTCCAACAATGTATTCACGCTTATTCCCGACGTATCTACACTGTTTATGATGGCAGATTTTGCTTTTGACGAAACCTTTGAAGACAGTATAAAATTCTCTGCCTTTCCTATTGTAAAGCAATTCATACCCTGTCGGTTATATACCGACACTGCCCCTCTACTTCTTTCCTCTCCATGTACAACGGTCACATAACCCTTTGAATTTATATCTGCATTAGTAATATTATTATCTAGTTCCTTTTCCCATCGCATTTCTTTTCCACTAAAAGTTAAAATACTTTTTGCTCCATAGTCTGCCACCAAAAGATATGATCCCGATGTTTTCAGCACAGGGTTATTAAGGGACAATGGATAAGTCCACTGTTCATTAGCATTTGAGTCAAGATAAATTAAATTGTCCCGTGAACACTTAACAATATAACCTTTATGAGTCCCAAAATCAACATTCAAATTTGCATCGTAATCAAATTCAGCTGTACTTAATTGGTATTTTGTATTTCTCTTAATAAAACTTCTGTCTATAACGTCCTTTAGGCTAATACTTTTTAAATCTACATCTTGACTTTTTAAATAAGCAACTGTAGCAGTGCCTGCAATTATAAGTAAAAGGAATATAAATACAATAATCTTCCCTCCGTTGCCTAACCCTTCTTGACCAATATCATTTTCTGTTACCTTCACTTTTGTTCACTCCAAATTTAATCATTTGTACTTAGGTCTTTCAAAAATATTCGTTAGTCAATATATATAATTACACCCAATAAAATCAGTTTTTTAAAGCACCCATTGACTAATTATTTTTTAAAATCACCATAAATTTATTTTAACATATTGATACATCAGCTGCAATCTATGTAGTATTAGAAGCCATGTAATATATCTAGTATTTGAAGGCATATAAAAAATGCAAAAAACAAAATGCACCTTGTAGTATTTCCATAAAACCTTAACTATTTCCCCCACCTGTTAAAATATGAAGGAGCTCGAGTAAAAAATTGAATCAAAATTATAAAGACCATAAACATACCCATATATCCAAAAACAGGATAAATTGTAGCTATCAGACCTGAAAATCCGACACTAGAAAGGGGTATTGATAGTGCACATATAACTAATATTATAATCTTTTTACTTATATTCACCTTACTACTAATTCTTTCAACAAAACCAAATCCTGCAGTTAATGCCGAAACAAACATCGCAAGCAATAATATTACACTATATACTCCTCCTAAAAACGAACTATATTTATCCACCATTCCCATTATAGGAAGAGCCTCGGTTGCTATATTAGGATAAAAAAGATATATTGCAAAATTTATTACAATAGCCATAAGACATAGCATCAAGCCACCAAAAACCCCCCCTAAAATCGCTGATTTTCTACTTTCTAGATAGGGTAAAAGACTACACATAACTACAATGGATGTAATGCTGTTATAGCTTACATATAGCAAAGAGGAAAAGAACCAGTTATCAGTAATTTTAGATGCACTTGCAAACAAACTAAATACAGCCATCTCTTTGCTAAATATTATATATAAACCAAAACCCAAAATACCAATAATCAATATAGGCGTTACAATGCTGCTAATGTTAATAATACCTTTTATTTCTGTAAAAAACACCATTGCACATGATAATGCAACAATAAATACAGCAACTTGATTAGAAATACATAGTTTATTCGAAACAATTTCACCTGCACCAGCTATCATAATACAAAACACAGATATCATGAATAGAGTTACTAGAATCTCCATCACCCAGCCTAGATACCATCCTACAGTCGGAAATAAAAACTCCTCATAATTTCGTATACGTTCACTATAAACTTTATCCAGTACCACATATCCGATTATTGAAAATAAAACTCCAGCTAAAATTATGCCAAAAAATCCTCCTTCGTAGTAACTACTGAAAAACTGCATGATTTCCTGTCCCGATGCGAACCCTGCACCTATTATAGTGGCCATATATATACTGGCCACTTTAAAAATGTTTTTAAACTCACCTAACAATTCAAACAACCCCTAACCTGGTACCTATTTTATTCCTTCTCTTTTATAATTCTATGTTGAAGTTGTTTTAGTCATTACATTCAAAAAAAATAACCTATGCATTATTTGAGAACAAAAACCCAGAGGGTTTCGTCTATAGTATTATTGATGTGAGGAGATGTAAAAATGGCTGAAGCATATTTCGATGAGGCACCTTTTGTAATTAAGGATTTTTTAAGCTATATGGAGACTATTAAAGGCAAATCAAAAAATACAGTTCATGAATACTATTATGATTTAAGACTATTTTTTCGGTTCATGAAAGTGCATAATGGATTGGAGGAAAATGATAAAGATTTTGAGAAAATTGAAATTAGAGATATAGACATAGATATGCTAAAAAAATAACATTGAGTGACCTTTATTCTTTTATGTCTTTTTTAAGCCGTGAAAGAGATAATAATTCAAGTTCAAGGGCAAGAAAAGTTGCAAGTATTAAGTCGTTTTTCAACTATATTACTAACAAAGCAAAGCTTTTAGAACAAAATCCTGCCGCTGAGCTGGAATCACCTAAGATAATGAAAAGACTACCAATGTATCTTAATATTGAGGAAAGCAAAAGATTGCTGGGGGCAATTGACGGAGAGCACAGAGAAAGAAATTTTGCAATTATTACACTGTTTTTAAACTGTGGTCTAAGACTTTCTGAGCTTGTAAGTATCAATATAAATAAAATCAAAAACGATATCTTGACTGTTGTGGGTAAGGGTGACAAAGAAAGGACAATCTACCTTAACATAGCATGCAAAAAGGCTATTGAGGCATATATGAGAGTAAGACCGGTGGAAGGTGTAAAGGATAAGAATGCACTTTTTTTAAGTGAGAGAAAACAGAGGATAAGCAACAAAACTGTACAGTATATAGTAAAAAAATATATAAAGGCGGCAGGACTTGACCCTGAAAGGTATTCGGCACATAAGCTAAGACATACGGCTGCAACTCTTATGTATAAGCATGGAAAGGTTGATATAAGAGCTTTGCAGGAGATATTGGGTCATGAGAGCATTGCAACTACGGAGATATATACCCATGTAGACAACCAGCAGATTAAAACAGCCGTAGAAAGTAACCCATTATCGGGTTACGTTGACGAACACAATGATGATAATGACAGTTGATTTATAATATTAATAACTCAAACTTCGCAGTTTATAAATTACTTCTGAACCTTGAAAAATCAATATTGTGACCATAAACATTATATTACAATTGACTCATTAGGAAGCATTTTTTCTTTAAAGTGCTCTGGAAGTTTAG
>JAAYPF010000037.1 GCA_012519925.1 Clostridiaceae bacterium | reverse complement strand
GAAGCAATACATGCAACAACAAAAGAATTGTGAACATCAATTCCACAACAAATTTTATACACGATTTTTAAAGCCATAGGGTACCTCTTTCTGAACCTGAAAGTTCATTATAATTTTAGGGAGATAATATACCAATCTATCAAACTTGAAAGCAGCATATGTCCGGAATGCGGAAAGTCATATGTATCAGGTGGCACAACTACCACAGTATCAAAAAGTTCTTCAGATCATAAGGATTATTTCAAAGAAAACTTCGAAAAGGAAATGAGTAAATATTTTGGCAAGCAAATTGACTTAAGAGTTTAATATATTGCACATTCTATGGGCTTTCCACCCTTTCATCTTACCGTAAAATATAAAAAGCGACTCCAAAAATAATCCTTTGTAGTCGCTTTTATAAACTTATTACTATCCAAGATTTCTAATTCTTTCAAAGGCCTCTTTCAACCTTTCATCGCTTATTGTAAGCGATATTCTAATATATCCCTCTCCGTATTCACCGTATCCATTCCCCGGTGCTACTGCAACACCAGTCTTGTCTAAAAGCATCTGGGTATAAGTCTTTGATGTATATCCCTTAGGCACTTTTATCCAAAAATAAAAGGCTCCTCTAGGGAGTTCAAATTCCAAACCTAATTTTTGAAGCCCATTTATCGCAATATTTCTTCTTCTTGCATAAATTTTTTGCATACCTTCAACGAATTTCTCACAGCCCTTTAATGCTTCTATACCTGCAACCTGTATTGCAGTAAAAACACCTGAATCGATATTGTTCTTCATCTTCTTAAGCTTTGATATTGCATCCTTATTCCCTACAGCAAAACCCAAACGCCAGCCTGTCATATTATACGACTTTGAAAAGGAATGAAACTCAACAGCAATATCCTTTGCATTATCGGCCATTAAAATACTTGGGGCTTTTATTCCATCATATGTAAACTCTGAATAAGCATTATCATTACACACCACAATGTCATGCTTTAGTCCGAAATCCACTATGCTTTGAAACTGTTTCAAATCTGCCACTGCCCCCGTTGGATTGTTGGGATAATTTACGAATAATATTTTTGATCTCTTAACTACTTCTTTAGGTATTATTGAAAGGTCTGGAAAAAATCCATTCCCACTTGTCAGCGGCATATGATATGGAACACCGCCTGTAAGTGCAGTGGCTAATTCATAGACCGGATATTCCGGGTCAGGTACAAGTGTAAAGTCGCCTTCGTTTACCAACGCAAAGAATATATGAGCAATTCCCTCCTTTGATCCTAGTAAGGCAACTACTTCAGTCTCGGGATCTAAATCCACCCCAAATCTTTTTTTGTAATGTTGGGCCACTGCACATCTAAATTCCATGGAGCCATCATACTCTGGATATGCATGATATACAGGATTATTTATTGCTTCTGCCATTTTCCTAACCACAAAATAAGGAGTAGGCATATCAGGATCTCCAATCCCTAAGTTTATAACATCTACACCATTTTCCAATGCCTTTTTTATATTCTCCTCAATTTCTACAAACAGATAGGGTGGTGCATTATCAAGTCGTCTAGCTTGTTTCATATAGCCTCCAAAAAATAAGCTTCCTGTTATTAAGAATATGAGGCTTTCTTGTACTTTTTTCTAACTTTTTTATTTTAGGCAACTGCAAATAAGGTATTTTAAAAAACTTATATCAAATAGCTATGACGCTTTCTAAACTCACCCGGGGCAATATTAATCTTGTTTTTGAATATATAACTAAAATACGGAATATTTTCATATCCACATTCTAATGCAATTTCATAAACAGGAAGGTTTGTTTTTACTAAAAGCTCCTTTGCCTTATCAATTCTTACCTTCGTGGTATATTCAGTTGGTGTAATGCCTAAAGTATCGGTAAAAATTTTATGAAAGTAAGTAGGGCTAAGGTTTGCAACTGTGGCTAACTTAGCAAGCGAAATTTTTTGCTTTAAATTGGCATCTATATATTCTTTTGCTCTTTTCACAGCCATATAGTGAGCAGAATTTTTATTTTCATTATTTATAAATGGATTTTTAATGTCGGAAAACATCTCATATATAATCTTTAATACGGTTGATTTTAGGAGTATTCCGGAGAAATCCCTTGGATTTATAAACTCCTTTAAAACTAAATCAAACATTTCTTGATACTTGAGATAGTTTGAGGGCTTAAATACTGAAGGTATTTCATCTAAAAATGAATTACTGTAATTATTCTGAAATTCCTGTTCCTTGGTAAAATCATATGTTTGGGGCTCCTTGCCTGTATTCCCCATTAAATCTATGCATATCAAATAACATGAGTAGGGCATAACTCCTTGGGTAAACTGTCGAGGTCTTCTGAATACAACATCACCTTTACTGATGCTATACTCCTTATCGTCGATGGTCATACCACCTTTACTATAAACAAAAAACTCAAGCTCATAATCATACACATATCTTTCCTTCAATCTAAATCCCTCATGAAAATTCAAACCTTGTGTAAACAGAAAACTCTTTAAAACTATAGGAGAAAATTGGTCAATTGATACCTCCGCCCTAGATCCGGTATATTTCATCAAAACGCCTCCCCACTTCCCAGCCTTAAAAATAGGAATTTCCATAAATGATTTCTAAACTTTTTATAGAACAGTATATATGTTAATATTATCATAAGATATTGAAATAATAAATAATATTCTGAATGGCAATAGTTAATATCTTCAGTTATAATAAAATAAAAAATAAACTTAATAAGGATGGAATGATATGAACAAAATAGCTTTTCCAGAAGATTTTATATGGGGTTCTGCAACAGCATCCTACCAAATTGAAGGTGCTTTTGATAAAGACGGAAAAGGTGAATCCATCTGGGATCGTTTCAGTCACACTCCCAATAAAATTCAAAACAATGACACTGGCGATATAGCCTGCGATCACTACCATCGTTATGAAGATGATGTAAAATTAATGAAAGAAATAGGACTTAATTCCTATAGATTTTCTATATCATGGCCAAGATTATTTCCCAACGGTTCCGGAAAACTCAATCAAAAAGGAATGGATTTTTACAAAAGACTTACAAATCTTCTTTTAGAGAATGGTATTCAACCTGCTGTTACTCTCTTTCATTGGGATTTGCCACAAAAACTTCAGGATAACGGTGGTTGGGCAAATTCCGAGACTATAAAGCACTTTGAGGAATATTCTCATTCCGTTTTTAGCAATTTAGGCGACCTTGTTCCTATGTGGTTTACTCACAACGAACCCTATGTTGTCGCATTTCTAGGATATGACCGTGGCATTCATGCACCTGGAATAACCGATCCGCCACAAGCACTTTCTGTGGCACACAACATATTGCTATCACATGGTAAAGCTGTTTCAATCTTTAGGGATATGAATCTAAATGGTAAAATAGGAATAGCTTTAAATTTGTCTACTAAATATCCTTCTTCGCAAAAGGAAGAAGATAAAATTGCCGCCTATACTTCTGACGGATTTTTAAATAGATGGTATTTAGATCCTTTGCTTAAGGGCTATTATCCTAAAGATATATTGGAATACTATCACAAAAGAGGAATACCCTTTAACTATGATGTAGAAGACTTAAAAACAATAAAACAGCCTATAGATTTCCTAGGTATCAATTTTTATTGCCCAGAATTTGTTAGGTACGACGAGAAGGAGCATTTTGTAACAATAGATGATGAACTAGACAATTTTGAAAGGACAGAAATGAATTGGATAGTTCATCCCCAAGGGTTATATGATTTACTAAAACGCCTTGACAATGACTATGGAAAGCTTGATCTTATCATATCTGAAAACGGAGCTGCTTATAATGATGTAATTGATACCGACGGAAATATAAGGGATGATAGAAGAATCAATTACCTTCATGAGCATTTGATAAATTGTCATAATGCTATAGAGGAAGGGGTAAATCTAAAAGGCTATTATTTATGGTCATTGTTAGACAATTTTGAATGGTCTTTTGGTTACTCAAAAAGATTTGGAATAATACATGTTGATTTTAATACTTTAAAACGCACTATAAAGCAAAGTGGTTATTGGTATAAAAATGTTATACAAAACAACGGAATATTATTGTAATTTATAACAGTTTCCCTTGATAACCCCCTAAATCTAGTAATTGTGTGCAGTATAATCAACCCCTTATGCTGCACAATTTTTTTATTATTTTATGTAACATTTTGTTATTACTAGTGTTTATATGGGTATTAATAAATACGACAAACTTATAAAATAGCATATAGTCCATAAATGTATTATCAGTTATATACATTGGACTATATGCTATTTTTATTTATATGTATTCATCTGCTTTTGTTTTAATGAATATGAATTATATTTATCAATTTTTATATATTACCTCTTTTTCATGTTCCTTTTTAATTTAGTCTTTTTTGTAACAGAGTATCCAAAATAGCCTAATGACTTATCTAAACTCCAGTATTCCCCATGAGAATAACAAATCAAATCTGCTCTATCTATGCAGAGTTTACCGTTGGCATCTATGAGTTTCTCATCAATATTAACCGCAACCACCTCAGCTATAAACAAGTCATGGGAGCCTAGCTCAATAATATTCTTTACTACACATTCAATATTGATAGGACTCTCCTTTATTAGAGGCACATCAATCTTAGATGCCTTTTCCGGCGTGAGCTTTAATGCTTCGAACTTATCTAAATCCCTTCCTGACTTAACGCCACAAAAGTCAGTGGCGAAAGCTAATTTTCTTGTAGTAAGATTAATTGCAAACTGCCCTTTTTCTTTTATGAGATTATAGGAATATCTTTCTTTTCTTATTGATACGGAAACCATTGGTGGTTTTGAATTAATTGTACCTGCCCATGCTATTGTGATTATATTAGGTTTACCTTCATTGTCTGCACAAGTCACCATAACTGCCGGAACTGGATTTAGTATAGTCGTAGGCTTCCACTGCTGTTTCCCCATTGTCATACCTCATTTGTCTTAGTTTTATAGTAATTCTGTTCTACTATATTTACATAAGGTTACTTATTTGCCTTCATCACTCTATTTAAGAGGACTAAGTCAAAGTATTCCCCCATGAATTGTGAAATATAATTTCTTCTTGTTTTTTTCTTTTACGGGACCTTTTACTTTCATCTGCATATCCTAGCGGAGTAAACGCAACTACTACTGCTTCAGGAGGAATATTCAAAAGACCTCTTATAGCACCTTCATTAAACCATCCGACTATACATGTTGAAAGTCCTTCTGCTTCAGCCGCTAAAACCAGATTACTCATGGCTAGCCCGCTATCAAACATAAAATACTCAAGACCATTTTTTACACCGGATTCTCTGACGTATGCACAAAGAACAATAACATAGGGTGCATCCTTACATGCCTTTATTATTTGTGGCTGTCCCGATGACTGCCCAATAATATTCTTGCCAACATGGGTATCTACTACAATAAATCTCCAGCATTGCCTATTTGCCCATGAAGGTGCCATAGATGCAGTCTTAAGTATTCTTTGCACAACATCCAACTCAACAGAATCGGTCTTATATGCCCTTATACTTGTTTTGCTTTCGATCAGTTTGTGTATGTCCATCCTTGATCTCCTATTTTCTTTAATTTTATAGCATTATGAAGTCCATGAACCTTTATTTATATAAAAGATATTTCACAGGTAGAATATTTAACAATGCTCTAATCAAAGTGACCTACTTAAATCTCAATTATATTCAAAGAGATCAAGTAATTTCTCACATGCGGGTAAATCTGCTTCAGCCCAATCTAATTCCATTATTTTATCAATATCAACCCACATAATTTTTGCATGTTCACTTCTTTTAGGCACCCCATCTCGGATTTTAGCACTATACACAAATAAATTTATTTTTTTGTCTTCTACAACCGAAGATCCCATTGCAATAAAATCATTAACTTCAACATCGATACCTAATTCTTCTCTCAGCTCTCTTTTTAGTGCCGCTTCATGGGTTTCATTTTTGTGTACCTTCCCACCTGCAAATTCCCATTTCAAGGGTGACTTCATTGTTGCAGAACGTTGGGCTGCTAACACTTTATTTCCATTAACAATTGCAGCACCTACTACTTCAATTTCACACATGAATAAACCTCCAGTAATAAAGCTGTAAAAAGAATCTGTAATAGAAAATTGGCTCTTCATTTCACTCTAAAAGACTAAATTAAATAAGGCCAGGATATTAAGCCTGACCTTATTATTATACATTAAATTTGACTAAATTACACTACTTAATGGGATAATTTTCTCTCTTTTCATAATGAGTATGCAAGAGTTCATGTGATTTATGCCCTCCCGGCTCTCCTAGATATTCCTCATAGAGTGCCTTAACTTTTGGATTTTCATGAGATTTCCTTATTGGAAGATCCCTGTCCTCTTCATAAATCGCTTTTGCTCTTTCAGTCCTTAAATCTGTCCAGCTTCTAACCTTTGAAGGTTGTATCGGCTGACCTCCACCGTTAACACATCCACCTGGACAAGCCATTATTTCAACAAAGTGATAATCTGCTTCCCCTGCTTTTATTCTATCAAGAAGCTTTCTTGCATTGCCAAGCCCATGAGCAACAGCAGCTTTAAGTGTCAAATCACCAACTTGTATAGATGCCTCTTTAATACCTTCAACACCTCTAACTTGCTCGTACTCAACATTTTCAATGGATTGTCCGCTTAAAACCTCAGCAACAGTTCTTAAAGCAGCTTCCATAACCCCACCAGTTGCTCCGAAAATAACACCTGCACCAGAAGCTTCACCCATAGGATCATCAAATTGTCTTTCAGGAAGATTCTTAAAATCAATACCAGCTTCCTTAATCATCCTTGCAAGCTCTCTTGTAGTAAGAACAGCGTCAACATCAGGATAACCTGTTGCAGCCAATTCAGGTCTTGCAGCTTCAAATTTCTTTGCTGTACATGGCATAATTGATACAACATAAACCTTAGAAGGATCAATACCTTCCTTTTCAGCATAGTAAGATTTCAATACTGCACCAAACATTTCATGGGGTGACTTACAGGATGACAAATTATCTAAAAACTCTGGATAATAGTGTTCACAGAATTTAATCCATCCTGGGCTACAAGAAGTAATGACAGGTAATTTGCCACCGTTCTTTATTCTGTTTATTACCTCTGTTCCCTCTTCCATAATAGTAAGGTCTGCTGCTGTATCGGTATCAAAAACTTTATCAAAGCCCAAACGACTCAAAGCAGATATCATATTACTTGTAACCCTTGAGCCTATTGGCATACCAAACTCCTCACCTAATGCTACCCTTACAGCTGGAGCAGTCTGGACAACAACATGAAGATCAGGATTTGCAAGTGCATCCCAAACTTTATCTGTATCATCCTTTTCTCTTAAAGCACCTACAGGACATACATTTATGCATTGTCCGCACATTGTACAAGGAACTTCATTCAAGGATTTATTAAAGGCCGAGGATACTATTGTCTTAAAGCCTCTTTCGTTTGTATCAATAACTGATACGGTCTGGACATTTTTACACATGCTAACGCATCTTCTACAAAGTATACACTTATTTGGATCTCTTTCTATAGAAGGGGAGAAATCATCTAATGGTAACTTGTGTGTCTCACCTTCAAATCTTATATCTTTAATGTTTAATTCTTCTGCCAATGATTGCAATTCACAGTTTTTGCTTCTTACACAAGTCAGGCACTTCTTATCATGATTTGACAAAATAAGCTCTAGTGTAACCTTTCTTGCCTCCCTAACTGCTGGAGATTGTGTGAATATTTCAAGCCCTTCTGAAACCGGGTACACACATGCGGCCTGAAGACTTCTCGCACCCTTGATTTCAACCACACACATACGACAGGCACCAATCTCATTTATATCTTTCAAGTAGCAAAGAGTAGGTATATCAATGTTAGCAAATTTAGCTGCCTCAAGTATTGTAAAGTTCTTTGGAACTTGAATCTTACGGGTATCTATAGTTATATTAACCATTTCCATTATCTTATGCACTCCTTTCTTTAAACATTTTTAAATATGGCTTTGAACGGACATTTTTCCATACATACGCCACATTTAATACATTTATCTTGATCAATAACATATGGTACTTTCTTCTCACCGCTGATAGCACTAACTGGACATTGCTTTGCACAAATACCACAGCTTTTACAAGCATCAGCATCTATAACATACTTCATCATTGATTTACAAACTCCCGCAGGACACTTTTTATCCACAACGTGAGCCATATACTCATCTTTAAAATATCTCAAAGTGCTTAAAACAGGATTTGGTGCTGTCTGCCCTAATCCACAAAGTGCTGAAGCCTTAATATTCTTTGCAAGAATCTCAAGTTTTTCAATATCTCCCTCTTCACCTTTTCCCTCGGTAATTCTCTCTAAGACTTCTAACATCCTCTTAGTTCCGATACGGCATGGAGGACATTTACCACAGGATTCTTCAACTGTAAATTCAAGGAAGAATTTCGCTATATCAACCATACAGCTATCTTCATCCATAACTATAAGTCCACCAGAACCCATCATAGATCCCAACTGAATCAATGAGTCATAGTCTATTGGTGTATCTAAATGACTTGCAGGAATACAACCTCCAGAAGGTCCACCAGTCTGTGCTGCTTTAAATTTCTTACCCTTTGGTATTCCTCCTCCGATGTCATATACAACTTCTCTCAAAGTTGTACCCATAGGAACTTCAACAAGTCCTGTGTTGTTTATATTTCCACCAACCGCAAAAACTTTTGTTCCTTTACTCTTTTCAGTTCCTATGCTTGTGAACCACTCAGCACCTTTTAGAATAATAACTGGAACATTGGCATAAGTTTCAACATTATTTAGTATGGTAGGCTTATCCCACAATCCCTTAACCGCTGGGAATGGAGGTCTTGGTCTAGGTTCTCCTCTATGTCCTTCCACAGAAGTCATAAGTGCTGTTTCCTCACCACATACGAAAGCTCCTGCACCAAGTCTTATTTCTAAATCAAAATTGAAATCTGTTCCAAATATATTTTTACCCAAAAGTCCATATTCTTTTGCCTGTTCTATAGCTATTTGAAGCCTTTTAACAGCTATAGGATACTCAGCTCTTACATATACATAACCTTGGTCTGATCCAATTGCATATGCTGCAATAGCCATCGCCTCAATTAGAGAGTGTGGATCTCCTTCAAGAACACTTCTGTCCATGAATGCTCCTGGATCACCCTCGTCCGCATTACAACATACATATTTCTTGCCCTCAGGCTGTTTCGCAGCAAAATCCCATTTTAATCCTGTAGGAAATCCTCCGCCACCTCTTCCACGAAGACCAGATTTCTTCAATATTTCAATAACATCAGCCGGTTTTAGCTCAGTCAAAGCCTTTCCAAGTGCCTTGTAACCATCATATGCTATATATTCATCTATCTGTTCAGGATTTATAATTCCACAGTTTCTTAATGCAACCCTCATTTGTCTTTTGAAAAACTCAGAGTTTTCTAAGGAGCTCGATGCCTCGTCAGCATCCTTAGCATCATGTCCACTAGAGAGAAGAAGTCTTTTAACTATTCTCCCCTTAAGTAAGTGCTCCTCTGTAATCTCTTTAACATCTTCAACCTTAACCATTGTGTACATAGCACCTTCAGGATACACAACTATTATAGGACCTTCTGCACAAAGACCAAAACACCCTGTCTTTACTATTTTCACTTCATTTTGAAGATTGTTTCTTGCCAGCTGAACATCAAACTCAGCTATTATCTTCTCTGAGTTTGAAGAAGTACAACCTGTACCACCGCAAACCAGAACATGCGATCTATATAATTGCATTTGTAACCCTCCTTATACATTAAATAAAAAAACTCTAGAGACCTTAAATCTCTAAGCACTTGCCCCTTCAACACCGCAAATGGGCGTAGTCATAATTAATAGCAAAATTTATTTATCAGCTTCGCCAATTGTATAATCGGCACAAACTCTTCCGTTAACGATGTGCTCTGCAACAATACGTACTGCCTTTTCAGGTGTCATTTTCACATAAGTTGTCTTATTTCCGTCCTTGTCAATAACTTCAACAATAGGCTCAAGTCTGCAAACACCTATACAGCCAGTCATAGTAACAGTCACATCTGTCATGTTTCTTTTGTTTAATTCTTCAACAAATGCAGTCATAACAGGTCTTGCACCAGCCGCTATACCACAAGTAGCCATACCTACGATTACCCTCATACCATCATTACTCTTCCTAAGACTTATTTGTTCAAGGGTTTTCTTTCTTATTTCTTCTAATTCAGCCAAGGATTTCATTTAGCACCCCTCCTAAAATAATCTTTATTTCACTGTTTATATAGTCACGTATCCAACTTAATACTTCAAACTGTGTTATCGGTACTTCTTTAAGCTGTTCTTTTACCTCCATGGTAGTAAATTTGAAACAATCCTTTTTGTTACTAACAGATAACTCAAATTCAATATCAGGACTAGACATAATTAAAGTTACCATTGTTTCGGCTATATCACCAAGAGGTAACCTATCAATGTGAGATATTTTAAAAGATGCTTCTAATGTAGTACCCTCAAATCTTTTAGAATAGATTTTAAGGTCACCCCCCGCCATATTTGACGAAGCCATAAGAAGTGATATACCCATCCCAACTTTTCTAGTTTTCCTTGTAGTCGTAAAGGGACTAGTTATATCCTTAAGCAAATGTTCTTCAATACCCTCACCATTGTCTGTTATTATCATTGTCAATAAATCTGCTTCATTGTCAGCAGTTAAAAAAACACAAACTTTATCCGCTTTTGCAGAAATGGAATTCTGCACTATATCCATTAAATGCAAAGATAAATCTTTCATTATTCTTTATACTTCTTAATTATTCCTTCTACATCATCAGGAACAAGTCTTCCATAAACATCATCGTTTATTGTAATAACTGGTGCCAAACCACATGCCCCTATACATCTGCATGCCTCTAATGAGAACATACCGTCTTCAGAACATTCTCCTACTTCCAAGCCAAGTTTTTCTTTGAATTTGTCCAAGATCTGTCCAGAACCCTTAACATAACATGCAGTACCCATACATACTGAGATTTTGTATTTTCCTTTAGGATTTAAGGAAAACTGTGTGTAAAAAGTAACAACTCCGTAAATTTCTGATAGTGGTACATTTAATTCCTCGGATATTTTCTTTTGAACCTCAATAGGCAAATATCCATACACCTCTTGTGCCTCATGCAATACCGGAATTAATGCCCCCCTTGTATCCTTGTACTTCTTAATGATTTCCTGTAGTTTTTGATCTCTCGGATCGGCTCCACCACAGCAGCAGCAATTGTTTGCGCTCATTTGATAAAAAACCCCCTAACACTTAAGTTTTTTTGTATTATCTTTAAATCAAGCCTATGTTAACAAATTAACAATTTTCTTCATAATTATAGCAAATTTCGATATAACATTCAATAAAATTCTCAAATAAATATTTGCCAATTTTCTAAATCATAACCTTGAAATCTAGTGATTTTAAGGCAAAATGCAATTTGGTAAAACTAAAGTTTCATAACTAAATTGTATACAGTATTCTAAAACCTGATTTTTCTTCTATTTCTTGAGAGATTCTATGAGACATTCTATGCTTATCTCTTTAAGCTCAATACTACTTTCCTTTTCTAGAATTTTTCCAAGATCATGAGCATCAGAAGATTTCAATAAATTGTAAGTTGAAAGATAGGGATATTTTTTCAGAAATTCGTCCATTACACAATCTTTAGATATTTCAATATATTTTAAATTCAAGTAGTCTGGAACTATTCCAAGATTGGAAATTATACTGAAGGAATCCCTGTCCACATGGGCAGGAACAACAACTCCACCAAGCTTATCCACCTTTTCGAACACATCATCAATACTTAAATTAGTCGCTGTAAGAAGCATTGGTTTATAGTTACTTATAATATTGTCTTCTTGATCCATTATGAGTTGCTCACCAAAAATATCTTCCCTATTTTCAATGCTAGGAAGAGCATTGCTAACTTCCTTGTGCATTTTCATCACTTCTTCAAGACCTGGAAAAAGACAAATCACATGTACTTCTTCTCTAGTTTCTAGCTCCATCCCAGGTACAACAACAATTCCACGATTTTTTGCACAATTAAAAACTGCCTCGCAGTTTAGGGCAGCATTGTGATCAGTAACCGCAATTATATCAAGACCCTTGATATGTGCCATGTTCACTATGTTATTAGGCGTCATATCAGCTTGTGCACAAGGTGACAGTGCCGAATGTATATGAAGATCATAGAATGCTTTCATAACTAAAAATACCTTTCACAAAGTCCTTTTTTAGTTTTATAATCTTTATTCTATCAATGCTATTTTACTAGTGGAATAAACTTACTAATCTCTACTGCAATTTGATAAGCAGTCTTATTTGAACTCAAAATTGCAATCCCCTCTTCGTTCGCCTTCTTAATTGTAGCCTCTTCAACTTGTATTCCCTCAGGTACTAATATACACGCAACTTCAACTAATAAGGCTACAGCTACAATATTTAAATGCGTATGAACAGTAATCCAAACATCACCTTTATTAGCATGGGACATAACCCAACTGAGTAAGTCGCAAATGTATGCCCCTGAAATCTCATTATCCAAAGATTTATTGTCCGTTAAGATTTTCGCCTGAATTAAGTCAGCAAGCTGATCAATTTTCATCTTTATCTTCATCTCCCCTTAATATTTATCTTTTTTATCGGTCTTATCACTATTTTTATCATCCTTATCTAAAACAGGAGGCATCATTGATTCAATCTCCATCATTTGAATTGTAAGTGCTCTGACTTTTTCTCTCAATTTAAAGACACAATCGGTCTCATTCGCATTACCTCTTACAATATCTTCAGCAAGTGCCTTGCAATTAGGTGCACCACAAGCACCACAATCTAGTCCCGGTAAATCCTCACTTATTGTTCTGAGTGTCTCTAACTTCTGCATTGCAACTTCAAAATCATCGTCTAATTGCATAATAGGTTTGTGTTCCACATTCCTTGTCCAAAGTAAATCATATTCATAAATATTAGCCGAATTATCTTCTACACTGTTTTTCTTTGCCATATCTATAAATTTCTTAATCCTTGTTTTAGCTACATACAAGTTTTCTACAGTTAATGCTCCCCCAAGGCATCCGCCCTGACAAGCCAAAGTTTCTATAAAATCAACATCCTTAAGTTTGTCATTTTCCAATTCCTCAAGAATAGAAATAACATTATGAATACCATCTACAGCAAGAAAATTATCTGTACCCAGTGCCAAGCTCTCCCCACCAGAGCTTGCCCATCTTATTCCTTCAAATCCCGATTTTACTAATTGCTCTTCTGCTTCCTCTTTTACCTCACCAAGAGCGTTAAGTAATTTTAAATATATATCCTTTATAGATATTGCTCCATCAACACAAGACTTCTCGCTCTCGTAAGGTGCTTTAATGCTAGTAACTTTAGCTGCACATGGTGTAATAAAAAAAACTCCAATATCTTCAATACGCATATTCTCATTCTTCACTAACTCATCTTTTACAATCCTTGCAGCAAGTTCCATGGGAGACTCAAGCTTTAATATATTATCAATTAAACTTGGGAACCTTACCTGAATCAACCTTACAACTGCAGGACAGGCCGATGAAATTAAAGGTTTTCTAAAATTGTTCTTTTTCATTAATTCTCTCGTTGCATTACTTACGATTTCAGCAGCCTTTGCTACTTCATAGACATGATCGAAACCAAGCAACTTAAACGCTGTAAGCAAATGATTAGTGGATCTTGCAGCTCTGAACTGTCCATATATTGTTGGAGCAGGTATAGCAACTTTATATTTATAATTTTTAATAATTTCAAGAGGATCTGTAATAGCTTTTTTGGCACGATAAGGACAGACTCTGATACATTCACCACAGTCTATGCATCTTTCGGCTATAATTCTCGCCTTTCCTTTTCTTACTCTAATAGCCTCCGTAGGGCACCTTTTGATACAGTTAGTGCAACCTTTGCACTTTTCTTCATCTAAAGTAACCGAATGAAAATACTCATTCATTCTATCCCCCCCTATAATAGACCTAGATTGTGCCTGAGAAAAAGTCAAAGTCTTTTTCTCTATAAACACTGTAGTTGATTATTCTATAAAAGCACAGTGATTTGAACTCTAGTTCCTTTACCAACCTCGGTTTTTATATCAAGTTTATCGGCATATCGTTTAATATTAGGTAAACCCATACCAGCACCAAACCCCATCTCTCTAACGCTATCAGGAGCAGTTGAAAATCCTTCTTTCATTGCAAGTTCAACATCTGGGATTCCTGGACCTTCGTCATTAATTGTTATTAATACCTTTTCCTTGTCTATTGCAACATCTGCTGTTCCCCCTCCTGCATGAATAACAGCATTTATCTCTGCTTCATACATAGCAATAGAAACTCTTTTAACAGTCTTAGGAGGAACACCTAACTGATTGAGCATTTTTTTTACGCTACTAGAAGCTTCTCCAGCTAAAGAGAAATCGTCGGCAGGTATAATGTAATTCTGCCTTATAATGCTGTTGCTCAATCCCATACACCTCTTCCCGTAACACCAGAACTGTATAACTTGCCACATGCAATAAACATAGGATGTTTAGTAATAAAAATTGTTATTCCTTTATCCTTTGCAAATTCAATTACCTTTTCATCAGGCTTCTTACCTCTGACAAAAACAATAACCTTTATATCCATCATTTCCGCCGTTCTTACCACCTGCGGATTGACAAGCCCTGTCAACAATACAACATTTTCCTTGACAAAGGCCATAACATCACTCATAAGGTCAGCACCGCAAGCACAATGAACTTCCATATCAAGATTTTCTTCTCCCGTCAAAAGTTCCGCTTCGAGAATACCGGCGATTTCAGAAACTTTCATATAATCCCTGCCTTTACATTTCATTTTTTCGATCCTGTAAACCTATTGTTCGTAAAAACAACTACCCCCAACAAATTCTCTTATAATAGAATTTGCAGGAATCTCTTTCGATTCTATCGGAACAAAATTCGTTAAAAACTCTATCAATCTCCTCGCTTCAGAATATTCCTCTTGTGAACTGTCAACATCACTTAAGAGTGGCTCCGCAAGTACCTTTAAAACTCCTAATTCAAAAGGAAGTGCCGAGTTGAACATAATGTCCGCCTCCTCCTGAAAAGGAAAGATATTTTTTTCTTCTCCTCGCCTTACAGAAGGCCATCTTTTAATTGTATTAATTGCACTGCAACCTCTGAATTGGAAGTCTCTAACAATTCTACGAAGCATTCTTGAGTCGGTTGTCGGAATTCTATTGTGATCATCAATGCTCATTGAAGTAATAGCACTTACATAAACCTTAAACTTACTTTCCTTAGGAATAGAAGAAGTCAATCTTTCATTAAGTCCGTGAATACCTTCTATTATAAGCAATTGGTCTTCATCAATTTTCAACTTCCTACAAAAATCTTCTCTGCAGCCGTTTGGAAAATTGAAGATTGGTATCCCTACCTCTTCTCCCTTTATTAAGCTTGCTAAATGTTGATTGAAAAGAAGAAGGTCAATCGCTTCTAAAGCTTCAAAATCAAACTCTCCATTTTCATCCACAGGTGTACGATCCCTATCCACAAAATAATCATCAAGGGAAATGGTAACAGGCCTTAAGCCATTAACTTTCAATTGTATGGCTAATCTCTGTGCAAAAGTAGTCTTACCAGAAGATGAAGGTCCCGCAATAAGAACTACCCTTTTCTTGTGTTTATTAAAAGCAATCATATCGGCTATTTGTGCTATTTTTTTCTCATGAAGAGCCTCTCCAACTCTTATCAGCTCATTAACTTTATTTTCCTTAACAAGAGCATTGAGGGAGCCTACATTTGCGACACCAAGAATACGTCCCCAGTTTTTATATTCTTTAAATATACTAAAGAGCTTTTTTTGTTCTTTAAACTTCGGAATAATATCTGGGTTTGTCTTGTCTGGAAACATCATTATCAGACCCGGCGAATAAAACTTAAGTGCGAATTTCTTTAAATAACCTGTATCTGGTGCCATATAACCATAAAAGTAATCTTCAAAACCATCACAATTGTAGATAGTGACATAGGACTTCTTTCGGTATTCTACAGCACTAAACCTATCTAATCTTCCCGTTTTTCTAAAAATTTCTCTTGCTTCGTCTAAGGACAAAATCTTCTTTACAAAAGGTATTTTTCGCTCTATCAGTTCTCTCATTCTATCTTCAATTTTTGATACTTCTTCAGCAGTAAGCGGTGTATCACCATTGACCTCACAAAATATGCCTTTACTTATTGAATGGCTTATTATTACTTTTCTATCTGGGTAAAGGTCGTTAACCGCCTTTATTAGAACAAAACTAAGACTTCTCCTATAGATCCTCATTCCATCATCATTAGTCAAGTCAATAAATTCAATATTTGCATTATTATATAAATGGAAGCTCAATTCTTTAATATCATTATCAACTTTTGCAGCTACTATTACAGATTTATATTTACCAGTGAAATCATTGCTCAATTCGAGCAATGAAATACCTTCAGCAACTTCCATCTCGCTTCCATCGGGAAAAGTTAATTTGATTAAATCCATATTGCTCTCTCTCATATTATAATACCCCTCGTCTGTATATTTTTTAGTGTAATTTGAAAAAACCATCGGTCAAATTTGTGTTTAAAAATTAAATGATAGCCTAATAAAAACTATATTATTATTAACCTACTTAAGCACATATTAAATCAATTAATGATTAAGGTTATTTAATGAAACATAAAACAGCTATAATTTCCTTAACACCGAGAAAACCACTTAACTCATGAATTTTCTTGTTCGCAAGGGAACCCTATGGATCACTTCAACGGATGCTTCGCATCCCTAGGCTATAATTACAAGTATTCTATATATCAGAAAAAATTCCTCTTTTACTGTGAAAATTACTAATAATTCTTTAAGCACTATAAACATTAGACCCGTTTGTAATATGTGGTAATACTTTTTATGAATTGACATGATATATGGCTATAATATACAATAAAACTTGCTAAAAAACTGATGTTATAAGAGGTATTAATAAATGTCGAATATTAAGGAAATTATTTCTAAAGAAGTAGATAGAAGAAGGACTTTTGCTATAATATCACACCCTGACGCTGGGAAAACCACATTAACAGAAAAACTTCTTTTATATGGCGGTGCCATAAGACTTGCCGGTTCGGTAAAAGCAAGAAAAGCCAACAAACACGCAGTTTCCGACTGGATGGAAATTGAAAAACAGAGGGGAATATCTGTTACATCAAGTGTTATGCAGTTTGAATACGAAGGATTCTGTATAAACATACTAGATACTCCCGGTCACCAAGACTTCAGTGAAGATACTTACCGCACACTTATGGCAGCCGACAGTGCTGTAATGCTTATTGACGGTGCAAAGGGTGTAGAAGCTCAAACTATAAAACTATTTCACGTTTGTAAAATGAGAGGTATCCCTATTTTCACTTTTGTAAACAAGATGGATAGAGCTTCAAAAGACCCTTTTGAATTAATGGAAGAATTAGAAAATGTTCTAGGAATTCGCTCCTATGCAATGAATTGGCCTATCGGTACCGATGGCGACTTTAAGGGTGTTTATAATAGGAAGCTTAAACAGATTGAACTGTTCGAATCTGGTAACCATGGGCAATCTGCCATATCATCAAGTAAAGGAAGCGTTGATGACACAATTTTTACAGATCTTTTAGGAGAGCACTACCACAATAAATTGTGTGAAGATATCGAACTTTTAGATATGGCAGGTGACGAATTTGACAAGAAAAAGCTACTCAAGGGAGAATTAACTCCCATTTTCTTCGGAAGTGCCATGACCAATTTCGGTGTTCAGCCATTCTTAGAAGAGTTCCTTTCACTAGCTCCAAAACCAGGTATTAAGAACTCATCTATTGGTGATGTTGATCCTGAATGGCACAAATTTTCCGCTTTTGTCTTTAAGATACAGGCTAATATGAACCCTGCCCATAGAGACAGAATAGCTTTTATGAGAATATGTTCGGGACGTTTTTCCAAAGGGATGGAAGCAAACCATGTTAGGCAGAAAAAATCAATAAAACTGTCACAACCTCAGCAGTTCATGGCTCAAGAACGTACAATTATAGAAGAAGCTTATGCTGGTGATATAATAGGTGTTTTTGATCCTGGTATTTTCAATATAGGAGATACTCTTTGCGAAGCTAGTTCCGACCTCAGTTTTGAAGGTATACCTATCTTTCCTGCTGAACATTTTGCTAGAGTAATATCAACGGATACTATGAAACGCAAGCAATTTCTAAAAGGAATTAATCAATTAGCCGAAGAAGGTGCAATACAAGTTTTCAAACAAGTGGACATAGGTATAGAAGCTTTAATTATAGGTACGGTCGGAGTACTACAGTTTGAAGTTCTCGAATACAGATTAAAAACCGAGTATGGTGTCGATTTGAGAATACAACATTTACCGTTCAAACACGCTAGATGGATTGATAATTCAGGGATTGATCCAAGAAAACTTATTCTTACGAGTTCTACCATGCTTGCACAGGATGAAAACGAAAGGTATGTTCTTCTCTTTGAAAACGAGTGGTCAATACGTTGGGCTGAGGAGAAAAACAGCTCTTTGACTCTTTACGACATAGCCAAAAAAGAATAGTGATATTTTTATTGCAAAAAGGATCCTAAAATAGGGTCCTTTATTAAATTTCATATTCAGACAAAAATTCAACTCCTATAGCATAACTCAGTATATGCTATATTCAAAGTATCGTTTTTAAATGGGTTTATGCTAATCATAAAGAAGGCAAATCAAAATTGCACTTACATAAAACTTAAAAATGTGATATAATGATATTGCAACGAGTAGTTTTGATAAACGTAATTCCAGTTGTCAAAATTACTTTTTTTATGACCATCGAACTTATTTAATGGAATTTAAATAAATAAATTTTTTAATTTTAGAATAGGAGAGTGTAAAAATCATGTACAAGGTTGGAGATTTAATTATTTATGGCAGCTATGGTGTCTGTAAGATAAAGTCAATAGATTCACTAGATATTCCAGGTATCGATAATAGTAAGCTTTATTACACACTTTCTCCCCTCTATCATAATGAGAAGGTTTTTACCCCAGTTGATACAAATGTTTTCATACGCCCTGTGATATCTTCTGATGAGGCTGAGCGATTGATTTCCGATATTCCGTCAATAAAAGAGAACTTAGATGACATCGATAATATCAAATCACTTGAAGGTTTTTACAAAGAATCACTTAAGACACATAACTGTTCTGATCTATTAAGATTGCTTAAGACCATATACACAAGAGCCCGAATAGTTGAAGAGCAAGGAAAAAAACTTGGTCAGATTGACAAGCGTTTTATGGACATAGCCGAAAACCAGTTATACGGAGAGTTTGCAGTAGCTCTAAACATGCAAAAGGAAAATGTAAAGAGCTATATAGAGGAAAAGATTAAAGGACAAGATAATATATCTTCCGTAGGTATGCATAGTTAGATTATATTTTAGTTTTTTTAATAGTTTGTTAATCAAACAAATTTGTCACAAAAAGGTCTTATAGCGTATACGTTATAAGATCTTTTTGGTTTATAAATTAATTATTTATAGTGAACCTTTTATGAACTTATGACGTCTAATAATATATCTTACAAATTTGAAAGGAGTTCATTAATATGAATACAAAAAACACCAAAAAATTACTTTCTTGTATTTTGACAGTATCACTATTAACTATTCCATCAGTTAGTAGTTTAGCAAATGTAACTGAAGACTTTGAAACTACAAACCTCTTAGTTGACACCATTACCACTTCAGCAGAAGGTTTTGAAGACATGTTGCTGCAACCATCCTTCATGTCTTTCACAGGAACGATAAAAGAAATTAACGACTATAAAGCTATAGAAAATTCAAAAATAGTTCTTGTAGAAAACGAAGAAGGAATCATTGCAAACTTTATTCTATCAAACGATACATATATTGTGGATAATGAAGAAATTGCTTTAGGAAATGTTATAACGGGATATTATGATGCAAATGCACCAATGATTATGATTTATCCTCCACAATACAACATTAAAGTTGCCAATTTTTACAATCAAGATCAAAATGTTAAATTTGATAAGTTTGATAAAGATTTGGTCAGTTCGGATAATACCTTAAAACTAAATATATCTGATGACACCCAAATAGTCTCACAGGATGGAAAGACTTATGAAGGTGAAATCACAGACAAAAACCTTGTAGTTATTTATGGTATTTCTACAAGAAGCATACCTGCACAAACAACTCCTTCTAAAATAGTTGTTATACAAGAAAAAAATGTCGATACAGAAAGCACTACAACAGTAGAGTACACAACAAATGAAATTAAAGCAATTGGTGAAAAAGAAATAGTTGTTAATAGCACTGTCATTGACGCTCCTTCAGCATACACTAATGATCAGGATACTGTAATGGTTCCCCTTCGAGCAATCGCAGAAGCCTTAGGATACGATGTGAAATGGGATGACACAACCAAAAGTGTGCTAATTGGCAAAGGCATTTCCTTAACAATTGGTATAGATAATTATAACTACATGAGAACCACTCCTATTCAATTAGGAACCAGCCCTGAAATTATTGACAGCAAAACTTTCGTTCCCCTAAGCTTCTTCAAAGAAGTAATGCGTATAAATGACGTTAATATAAAAGATTCGAGTATAGCAATAAACGATACTGAATTGTTGGATTAGTCAAAATTGGGCAGTATGGCATAACTAAATGCTCGTCCTACAACACTATGAACCTTTGTTTGGAAGTTTATAGCTTCCAAACAAAGGTTTATAACTTAAACTTCGCACATCAATAATCCATATGCACCTTGAAAATTCAATATTTGGCTTTAGTCAAGTATCGTAATTTCTGTCCTTACGCACACAATGGAAGTCTTTCCTTAAGTTCTTTAGGAAGT